>CAMOID010000020.1 GCA_946615975.1 uncultured Caryophanales bacterium | reverse complement strand
TATATTTAATTTCATAATAATTATATTTATCTAAATATCTTTTTATATAATTCTTATTAAATATAGTTAAAAAACTAAATAGAAATAAAACTGTAAAAGATAATAATAAACCAATTAATATACTATTTAGTATTTCTTTTTTCATTCTTACCTCTTATCATTACTATCTTGTAATATAAATAACTACTTATTAAAGATGCAGATGAATCCCACATAACATCTATGATATTTCCAGATCTTTCAGCTATAAAGTATTGATGTAATTCATCAGATATTGCATATAAAATACATATAACACCTGATATTACTAATGTTTTAGTTTTAACATCCCATATATATAATGAATTCATTACTAAAAAAGCTAATACAAAATATATAAAGAAATGTGCTCCTTTTCTTACAAATAATTGATATCTATCTACTATTCTATTCATTTCTTCAGTACCATCTTTAACATTAGTAATAGTCTCAGTAATTATTACAATAACTCTTCTACTCATACTACCAGATGATTCTCCATTTGCATTAGAAAATGAAAATATTAAACCCATCCATACTAAAACTAAAATTACAGATATTATCTTTTTAGCCATTATATATTAATCCTACTTTCTATATATTCATTAGATGCTTTAATAAATTCTTTAATATATTTCATATTAAATTCTATTACTTCTTCTTGTTTACTATTAAAGTCATATTGCATTAATAATTCATGTTTTCTATTACCTTCAGATATTACTCTTTCCCAAGCATTAATATTACCATATTTAGTATTTAATTCTTTATATAAAAATATTTGAAATTCTTCCATATCAGAAGTATATTCTTCTTTTAAATATATATTTCTTACTTTCTCTATTTTATTTTTATCAAAATATAAATTATTAACATAACCTATTCTTACAAACTCTATATCTTCTTCTTCAAAGGTATCTATAATATCAAATATAATACCTTCTAATTTATCAAAGTAATTATGATTAACTACAAAGTTTAATGTATCATGATTACATCTTAAATAGAAATCAGGATTTTCTTGAAATATTATTACGGGTGTTCTTTTATCATTTGTAACTGGTAATAAAATAGGATTACCTAATTCTTTATATCTAGAAGTTAATTCTTGAGCGATATTCATAGGATTATAATTTAATTTATCACCAAAATATAAACATATTTCTTTAGAATCATTCATATTATTCACCTATAAAAATTATAACATATAATTAAGTGATTGACTAAAACATTTAAACGTGATAAATTATCTTTCATTGAAGGGGAAATACACGATGAATAGTTATAAAAAAGCAAAATACTCAGTTATGAATACTAATCATGGAGGAGCATATTTTGAATTACCAGTTCAATATAGAAAAAGAACTGATATAGTTAAAATATGTATAATGAAATTCAAAAATAATGTTAGACATATAGCATCAATATATCTAGAGTATTTAAACTATCATGATATTACAGAACAAGGTTCATTAGAAATAATAATTATGTTAAAACATATATTAAATGATGAACAAAAAAGAGTAATTAATTTTAGTTTATATGAAGAAGTATTAAATACTATAGCTAGAACAAATGACTTTGGTGAATTATTAAAGAAATATAATAATAAAACTGTATTAAACTATTTAATAGATAAACATATAGAATTATTATTAAGAGCATTTAAAATTAATACTTCTACAAGAGATACATTCATGTTTGATTTATTAAATCACTACGATCCTGAATTAGCTGAATATTTATCTAACCATGAAAATATTATAAATAAGTATATAGAACCAAATAAAAAGAAGCTATCTATTTAGCTTCTTTTTTATTTTCAATATAAGTAACTATATCTTTTACTGTTTGTAATTTTTTAACATCTTTATCATCAATAGATACTTTATACTTTTCTTCAAAAGCAACTACTAGATCTACTAAATCTAAAGATTCCATTCCTAAATCAGCAATTAAATTACTATCTTCTTTTACTTCTTTAACATCAATTTCTAATGTATCAGCAATTATCTTTTTAACACTTTCTAATACACTTTCTTCTTTTTTCTTACCAAACATTATTTATACTCCTCCATTACTTTATTTCTTAATATTTTCTTATTATTATTTTTTATAAATTCTTCAGTTCTTAATAGAACTAAAGCAATTTGTCTATTTTTAGGTTTATCTTTATTGTATTCATATATAAGTTTATCAAAATATTCTTGATCCCCCATATATTCATCACTTGGATATATACTAGCAATTATTTTATTATCTTTATCAAATACAACACATTCTACTACTGCTTCATCTTTCATTAAAGCAGCTTCTATTTCTTCAGGAGATACATTTTCTCCATTTGATAATATTATTAAATTTTTCTTTCTACCAGTTATATAAATGAAATCATTTTCATCTAATCTACCAAGATCACCTGTATGGAAATATCCATCTACTATAACTTCTTCAGTAGCTTTTTTATCTCCATAGTAACCTAACATTACATTCTTACCTTTAACACATATTTCATCATCAATAATTTTAACATCTATATCACGACCTACATGTCCAACTGAACCATCACGATAGAATTCATTTCTATTAACAGATATAACTGGAGAACATTCAGTAATACCATATCCATTTAATATTTCTATTCCTATAGATCTAAACCATTTAACATATTTAATATCTAAATATGCTCCACCGCATATAATCCAATGAAGATTACCTCCAAATGCATCTGTAACAGATTTAAATAGTTGTTTTCTTAAATCTATACCTATTTTATTTAATCCATTTGATACTTTAACAGAGCCTTTTAATAATTTATCTTTTTTAGTACTTCTTGCAGTTTTCCATATTTGTTTATAGAATGTTTCAACAAATGTAGGTACTACGAATAAAGTATCAGGATGTTCATTCTTTAAATCTCTTAGAACATATTTTAAACTACTATTAATAAATACTTCTACTCCATAATAGAAAGGTTTTAATACAGCAGTAATAATTCCAAATGTATGATGAAATGGTAATACAGCTACTATATTTCCATCAGGTCTAAATATACTAGATAAAGAATATATATCAAATGCTATGTTTTCATTTGATAACATAACTCCTTTATTAGCACCTGTTGTACCTGAAGTAAAGAATATACAAGCTAATTCATTATCATCAATTACATGTTTATTAGTTAACTTCTTACCTTCTTTAATATATTTATTTATATCATGTAAGTTTAATGTTTTATATTTTAACTTTTCTATATAATCTACATATTCTTTAGAATAAACAATTATCTTAGTATCTGTTTTCTTCATAAGAGTTTTAAACAACTCTTCTCCACAGTCTTTATCAAATATAACTGCAACATTACCAGATAATATAATACCAAAGAAATGAACTAACCAATCATAACTATTTTCACCTATAATACCAATATGATCTTTTTTATAGTTTTTATAATAGTAATTAGCTATATTATTACAATCTTCATAAAATTCTTTATATGTCTTAGATATCTTTTCATTATCTACCATCCATGAAAAAGCAATATCATTTGGTGTTTCATTATATCTTAATTCTATAAGTTCTTTTAAATTATTTATATATGTATGTTTATAGAATGGATAATCTCTATTCTTTCTTTTCATATTATCACCACAATAGTTATTATAACATATATTTATTAAAATATGATATAATGAATATACATGTTAGGAGTGAAAACATGAACCTATTATACTGTGGAGATTCCAACATATATGATGGTTTAATAATATCATTACTATCTATTATTAAATATACAGATAAACCATTAAATGTATATTTATTATCGATGAAATATGAAAATTATAAACCACTTAACAATAAACAAGTTAAAGTATTAGATAAGTTAGTAAAAGAAGTTAATAAAAATTCTTTTGTTAAATTATTAGATATTACTAATATAGTTAATAAGTGTTTACCTATTGCTAATATAGATACACGCTTTACTCCATATTGTATGTTAAGATTATATGCTGATCAAATAAAAGAATTACCTGATAAAATATTATATCTAGATAATGATATAGTAGCATTTAAAGATATATCTCCTTTATATGATACAGATATAACTAAATATGAATTAACTGGAGTATTAGATCACTGGGGTCAACATTTTTATCAAAATAGAATTATTAAAAAGAATTATTTAAATTCAGGTGTACTTTTATTAAATCTTAAATTAATTAAAGAAACTCACCTATTTGAAGAATGTAGAAATCTATGTAGAGATAAAAAAATGTTATTACCTGATCAACATGCTTTAAATTATTTAGCACATTCTAAAAAGATTCTTCCAAGAATTTATAATGAACAAGCTAAATTAACAAATAAAACAGTAATAAGACATTTTACTACTACATTTAAATTCTTTCCTAGTTTTCATACTCAAACAATTAAACCATGGAACATAAAAGAATTACATGAAACATTAAATATATATGAATTAGATGATATCTTAGAAAGATATCAACAAATAAGGAATGATTAACATGAAGAAAACAGTACAAATATTTTACAGTGTAGATGATAGATATGCTCCATATTTAAGTATATCAATTGCATCACTTATAGATCATACTGATCCTGAAAGAAACTATGAAATAAATATAGTACATAAAGATTTAACTAAAGAAAATAAAGATAGACTAAAGAAATTAAAAACAAAAAATGTAAAAATTAAATTAGTTGGTATGAATAAATCTTTAGAAGAAATTAAGAATAACTCTAATAATAGATTAAATGGTGGAGATATATTTACTCTAACTATATTCTTTAGAATATTTTTACCTAAAATGTTTAGATTAAAAGATAAAGGTATTTATATTGACTGTGATACAGTTATAAATCATGATGTTGGAGATTTATTTGATGTAGAATTAGGTGATAATTATATTGCAGGTGTTCAAGATAAATCTATTTCTAAAAACCCTACTTTTACTAAATATGTAGAAAAAGTTGTAGGTATTCCATTTGATCATTATATCAATTCAGGTATGATTTTAATGGATTTTAAGAAATTAAGAAAAGTTAAATTTGCAGAACATTTCATGTATTTATTTAATAAATATCATTTTGAAACAATTGCACCTGATCAAGATTATATAAATGCAATGTTATATAACAAAATTAAATATGTAGATTATAAATGGAATTGTATGCCTGTTGAATTAGGTATACCATTAAAAGATCCTGCAATTATACATTACAACCTATTCTTAAAACCATGGCATTATAAAGTTATGTATGATAAGTATTTTTGGAAATATGTAGAAACATCTACTTATAAAAAAGAAATTGAAGAAGAAAGAAGTTCATATAAATGGAGATTCAAAAAAGCTATTGATAAATTACATTTATTAACCATGGTTAAAAGAGCTTCAGATATGTATAGAAAAAAACCTGATAATACATTTGCAAATATTTTAACAACTGGTAAGGAAAAAAGAATATGAATCCAGATTTAAGAATAATAGATAATATAAAATATAATTTAGAAAACAATCTATTAAATGAAACAGTTGCAATAGATGACCCTATTCTAACTGAAGAAGAAATAGATAAATTAATAAAAAAATATTACAAAATAAAAGAAAATAAAATTAAATATAATATAGATAAAAAAGCAGTAGATACATTAGTAAGAACTACTTGTAAATATGTATATGATAATATTGAAATAGTTGGTTTAGAAAACTTAGATAATATCAATGATGGAGCTATTATAACTGGTAATCATTATAGTCCAGTTGATACTATACCTATAAAAGAATTTATTAAAAAGAAATATAATAAAGAACCTTATATAGTATCTTTAGCATCTAACTTAGCTTTAAAAGCTCCATTAGATTATATTATTAATCATCAAAATATCTTACCTATTAAAGATAGTATTAGTTATATGAATGAAGAATTCAAACCTAGATTATTTGAATACTTAAATAATAAAGAATATATAATAATATATCCTGAACAACAAATGTGGAATAACTATAGATTACCTAGACCATGTAAAAGAGGTGCTTACTCTTTTGCAGCTGAAGCTAATAAACCTATTATATCTACATTTACTGAACTTATAGATACAGGTATATCTGATGATGATAACTTTAATAAAATAAAATATAGAATACATATATTAAAACCTATATATCCTGATAGTAATAAATCTATTAGACAAAATAGTATAGATATGTCTTCTATAGATTATGAACAAAAAGTAAAATGTTATGAAGAAGTATATAATACTAAATTAGATTATACATTTAATATTAGTAATATTGCTGGATTAAAAAAGAAAGATTAATTAATCTTTCTTTTTATATGTAATATAACTATAATTAGATAATTTACTTCTAGTCTTTAATTTATTAGATACTTCTAATCTAAACTTTTCAGCATTATCCTTTTTATTTAATTCTTCATTCTTTATAAATGGACCATCTATATAAATATCTATATTAGGTTTATTAAATATATTAGATTTTTTATAAGTAGTAGTCATTGAATATACTTTAGTATTTAATTCACTTGGATAATGAAAACTAACATTAGTAAATTCTCTTATACCTGTATACCATGGCCATATATGAGCTTCTGGATATATTATAATTGGATTACCCTTCTTGATTCTATATTTAATATATTTTTTAAATTTAAGCATATCATGTATATCATCAGGTATAGGTACTGCTCCTGCAAGTGGTAATATCTTACCTATAATAGGAATACCTAAATTAGCAGGACTACAAATAATATAAGGTCTTCTTGGAAAACATATTAGAAATGGATTAAATATATCTCCAAATTGACTAGTATGATTTCCATATAAGAAATATGTTCCTTTTAATACTCTTCTATTCTTATAAGATATTCTTCTTACTAATTTATATATAAATGCTATTATTAATATTAATAAATAAACTATAAAAGATAATAGATGCCATATAGGATTAATATGAACCCATCTATAATTTTTTCTTAATTTATAATCTTGATTAGGAGAAGTTACTACATCATCTTCATATGAATTAAACTCTATTACTTTCTTCATATTACTCTCCTAATGTAGAATACTTATTAATATATTTAGAACCTTCTGCTTTAACTAACTTAGTAGATAGTTCTCTTCTAGTATGATCTGTAGTAATCATTTCTTCATTAACATTATAATATTTATATATAATTCTATCTTCTTGATCATCCCATGTTAAATCAACATTATAAAATCCATCATCTAATAATATTAAATTCCATGCATGATCTCCATTTGCATCTCCAGTTATATAATAAGTTGGTATACCAAGTTTAGTCATGATTATTTGAAATGACTTAGCATATCCAGCACATACTGCTTTATTATTAATCATAGCATTAAAAGCTGATTGATCTTCTTTATATGCTTCATCATATGTAATTATATTTATTAATGCATCATGTACATATTTTTCTTTTTCATAATCTAATTCATATGTTTTAGCAACATCTACAATAGAATTAATTGCTTCATCAAATATTTCTCTATTATGATCTATATCACTTATTACACTTGTATATGATAATGTAATTTTTATTACTTCATTAGTATCATGATAATAATCAAAAGAATATTTACTATCTAACCAGAATATTTCTGGATGATCATACATAACTGCATAATAAATATCTTTTACATCTTCTGTCTTTATTTTTCTAGATGGAATAATAAATTCTTTATATTCATTTGCACCTTCTATAATGTCATAATAAACTTCTTTTTGACTTTCATTTAGTAATGCATAATATGGATAAAATTCTGCATCTATATAATCTCTATTTTTAACTTCTCCACTTTTTAATAATTCATTATAATTATTTTTTTCATTATCATCTATTATTAAATATGAATCAAAATGATCTACCCAAAAAGTATTAACAATTTCTAATACTTTATCAGAATAATTATAACAATAATAACCACCATAAAGAATACCTGCACATAATGATACTAGAATAATAAATTTAATAAAATTAAATAATTTTCTCATAGTACCACCCGCTTCTTCTTTATTATATCATAATATGTTATAATTTATACGTGATAAATATGGAAAATATTAAATTAAACAATGGATATGAAATTAATTATACAAGTGATTTATATAATAATATTTTAGTATCATTAGTAATAAATGGTACTACTCAATCTATATCTTTTACAGATAATAGAAAATATATATTATATGATCAATATTCATATTACTATGATACTCCTAATATAATAGATAATATTAATACTACTCTAGTATTAGGTGGTGGAACAATGTCATATCCAAAATACTATATATCTAAATATAAAAATAAATATATGGATGTTATAGAAATTAATCCTGAATTAATAAATGCATCTTATACATATTTTTATTTAAATGATTTATATAATGATTTTGATCCTGAAAGAAAAAGATTATCTATTATAAATGATGATTGTATACATTATATAAACTTTACTAATAAAAAATATGATTATATATTCTTTGATGCATATATGGGATATGATATAGTACCTTCTATATATGAATATGAAACAATTAAAACTATTAAATCTAAATTAAATGAAAATGGATATCTAGGTATCAATTATGTAATAACTGATATTAATAAATATAATCAATTAAAAGATGTATTAATACATAACTTTGATTACTATAAAGAATACTCTTTAAAAGAATCACCTAGTTTTAAATATATACTAGTATCTGATAAAGAAATAAAAAGCGAAGATATTATCTAACGATAATACAATCTCCGCTTTTTTTAGTGTCTATTAATTTAATTATTTCTTCTATAGCTTTATCAAATGGTACAAAGTCTATCATAGGTTTAATATCTTCAGGTATATCATTCATCTTTGTATCTAACCAACCAAAGCAAATAGAATTAACTTTATACTTTTTACTAAATATATTAGTAATCATATTTAACCCTGCTTTAGAAACATCATATTCTAATGTTTCTTCATCATACATATCTATAGCATTATCAGAAGATATATTAACTATAGTACCATCATTTGATTCTATATCTTTACCAAATAATTTTATTAATAAAAATGGTGCTATAGTATTTATATCTAATACTTTTCTAAATGTTTCTTGATTCTTTTCTTCAATACTACTCTTATGATCTATAGCAGCATTATTGATTAAACAATCTATAGAAATATTCTTTTCTTTAATTTGATTATATAAATTAATTATTTCTTCTTCACTTGTTAAATCACATTTATATACTAAAGAATTATCTTTATATAATTCATGTAATTCATTAACATTAGAATTGTTATTATTATAAACAAGAATTACAAAGTTACCATCATATAATAATTGAGTAGCTAACTTAATACCTAATCCTCCAGATGCTCCAGTTAATAATATTGTTTTCATAAGTCCTCCTATACATCAAGAATTGATAATACTATTATACCAATTATTGCAAGTGCTATACCAATATATTGTTTCTTACTTAATTTTTCTTTTAATACTATTCCACCTAATAAGAAAGATAATATACAATAAGAACCAACTATAGAAGCACTTATAGTAGAATTTTCTCCTATTGCAAATACATAGAAAAATTCACCAGCAGTTTCTAATATAGCAGCAACAATTTTATCTTTTTCTTTTTTAATAGTGATAGTCTCTTTCTTAAATTTTAAATATAAAGCTGTTATAAATGCATATATAAAGAACGTATATTCATAACAAAGAAGAGACATATCTTCTTCTATTATTTCTAATTTATCTAAATATACTGAATCTAAGAATGTTCCTAATCCATCAAGAACACAATATGCAAGTGGAAATAATATAGTAAAGAATATTACTTTATTCTTAACCATATTCTTTTTTAATTCATTTCTTTCTTTTTTATAACTACTATATTCAGTTATAGATAAGAATAATATACCTATAAATATAAGAGCAAAAGCAATATATGCAGGTATAGGTAATTCTTCTTTAAACACTAATACTAATAATAATGAAGTAATAACTCCTGATGTATTTTGAATTGGACTACTTAAAGATACTTCTAAATATTTTAAACCTTTATAACCAATTACCATTGAACTAATATATAGTAATGAAATTGGTAAATACTTTAACATAGCAACTACATCAATTGTTAATCCTTTAACAATCATATAGATAGTAGCATGAATACCCATGACTACTCCAACCATTATTCCTGTTTTTAAATGATCATATTTACTATCAGTTACATTACCTTTCTTATAGAATAAGTCAGCAACACCCCAACAAGTAAAAGTTAATAATGCAAATAAAATATACATATAAATTCACCTAGTTAAATATATCATTTTTTAATAAAAATAAAAAGACACTTATGTGTCTTTTATTTTGTTAATTGAAAGAACTTAGTAAATAATTCTTCTTCATCTTTAAGAATATCTTCAGTTAATTCTTGAGAACTACTTGTTTGTTTAGAAGAAATACCTTCTTCTAATTTTAAAGGAGTTCCATTTTTAACATATACAAAGTTAGGAGCATATATTCTCTTTTCTCCTACTTTGATTTCATCTCCATCTTGAGTAGTTAAAGTATAATCTGCTAAAACACTATCTAACTTTTCAAGTAACTTCTTATATTCAGGAGTTCCATCTTCTTCTTTTTCAACTTTATTCTTTTTACCTAAGATATATTTATCTCTTAAGATTTCTTCATTCTTATCATTTCTAATATTAATATAATATACTGTTTTAATATTTTCTTTATTAGCTACTTCAATTGCTTTTTCTATAACAGATCTACACCATGGACAATTTGGAAAACCAAAGTAAACAATAAATGTTTCTCCATTATCAATCTTCTTTATAATATCTTCAACTGTAGAATATACAAATGGATTATCTTCTTTTATATTAACTGTTCTAATAGCAGTTCCTGAAGAACTAACATTTCCATTTAATGCTTCATATTCTTGTTTAAATTTCTTTGCATCTTCTGAATTAAATCTTGAAGTACCTCCATTATTAATAACTGTAAAAATTAAAGCAATAACTAATACAACAGCGCATATAATACCACCTGCTGCGAATATATTCTTTTGTTTATCACTCATCTTGTAATTCCTCCATTTACATAAATATTATATATAATAATTATTAAAAAATAAATAAAAAACTAGTTGATTTTTCTCAACTAGTAGTTTATAAACCTAATAATTTTTTTACTTCTTCTACAGTATCATCTAATTTTTTAGTACTATAATCAGTAATCTTATCAATTAATTCTTTAATTTCTTTTTTCTTAGTCTTTTTTGAACAAGATTTTACATATTCTTCATCTTTTGCATCATCAAGTATTTCAAATATATAAGTGTCTGTATAATCTAAAGTGTTCATTTATAATTCATCCCTTTTTATATCATTTTTATAGTTGTTTTTTGTTCTTGTTGAGATTCTACTAATGCTTCATAATCTTTTTTAGCATTATAGTATTCCATCTTTGATTGAATATCTTTCCATTCTTTAACATAAGGATTATCTTCTAGTTCAACAAATGTTTGAACTTCAGGTATTCTCATTAATTGATCCATACGTAATTGAAGTGCACCAAAATCTTCATCTTTAACTTCTTCTTGTTGAACTTGTTGTTCTTCTTCTGGTATATCTAATCCATGTAATAATGCATTTATTTCTTCAGGAGTTAATTTTATATCTTCTGGATTAGTAGATGCATTTGGATTAACATATTGATCTTCATCATCTTTTATTTCTAACTTAGACATTAATTCATCCATATCTAATTTAGGTGATTCCTTTTTAACTTTTGGTTCATCATCTGTGATATCTAAGATAGGAGGTAATTCTCTTATACGAGATGTATCAATTAATTCAACATCTGCTTTTAACTTTGGTTTAGAAGGAACACTTCTAAACATAGCTTCACTTGGAGATTCTTCTTTTTTATCCATTTCCAATTCAGATATTCTTCTAACCATTGAATCAGTTACTTCTTTTGCTTGTGGGAACTTATCTTGAATAGTTCTATTAATATCCGCAAGTGTATATGAATCATTTACTTTAATATTATCCATATATAAAGTTAAATTATTACCTTCAAATCTATATGTTACTTCATGTCCATCATATCTAAATGTATCTTCAGCTAATCCATGAATATATTCTTCTTTATTAGATACATGTAACATATTAACTAGTTCATCTATTAATTCATCAATTGCTTTATTATTATCATATTTAATACCTGAGATTATATCTAAAGTTTCATCAAATACTTTATTTAATAAACGTCTAGATTCACCCAATATAGCATTTATATCTTCGTCTACTTGTTTAGAATTTTGCATATAATTAAAAATTGATGATAATTTAGATTTTAAAGAAGAAATATATTCATCAATTATATTTTCTATTAATCTACTTACATTTAATACTTCAGCATCTTCAGCAATATCAGTATAAGCACTAAATGCATGATATAATCCTTCTTCACTGTCATCTCTTTCAATAATATTATCAGCAGTATTTAAAGCATCATTATAAGCTCTCTCTGCATCTTTCATTACAAATTCATATTCTTTTTTAAATTTATCAAATATATTTAAAGTAATAAAATCTGGCATGAAAGTTGCAGGTGCACGTAAGTTTCTTGAAACAATATCAAATAGTTGTTCAGTTAATTTTCTTCTTAGATTTGACATTATTTCATAGTATTGGTTTTCTACATTTTTAACTGCATCATTAGAACATGTTCCTAATTTATCCTTGATTAAAAACTTATCCATCATAATCACCTATATCAATTATATATCAACATGTAACTTGATATGTCTATTTTCAGTAAAATATTTGTATAATTGACATAATAAAAGGATAATTAATCATTATCCTTCTTATTTCTATTTAATACAGTTTTTACTTTTCTAATTGGATGAAATCCAGGGAAAGCAGTTTTAAGTCTTTTATATACCCATTCATAAATACTACCTTTTATAAACTCTGTACTATCTTTTCTATTATCTTCTATTTGTTTCTTTATTTTAAATCCTACTATATATCCAATTAAATTATCTAATATATATAATATTATAAATATAATAGCTAATACTATTACTACATTATCACTTAACATATTAACTATCTTTTCAAAGAAAGGATGCATAGCATATTTAAAAAATACACCTAATAAACCAAATGGTATTAAAGTACCTAAACAAATACGTCCATTTAAATTAAATTTTCTATGAGAATAATCCCACCATCTAGCATTAAATAGTTTTTCCATGATATATGATGCAGAATATTCTAATATAGAACATATTAATACACTTTTTAAGAATACTAAAAATATATTTTTAGTATTATATATAAAGAATATAAATAATACTCCTGCTCTTCCATATATTGGACATATTGGACCAATTAAGAAACCACGGTTAATTAATTTACCTGTTTCTATATATTTAGCAACAACTTCTATTACCCATCCTATAAAAGCATATATAACAAAATAAATTACATATCTTGAAAAAATAGCCATATTAAGATCTAACACTTTCTAATAATTCATCATATCCTAAACCATCTTTTAAGCTATCTACTTTATATATAGATACTTTATCTTCTTCAAATGGTTCTATTACATATGTTTTTCTTAATTGAGTTTTAACTAATTTAAATATATCTTCTATAGAATCAAATTCTCTTCTATTATTATCTAATATCCAATTATTTTCTAAACTATAATATTTATTATCTATATTAGCTATACATATAGCATGACTTGCTATATGTTTATCTTCATATATAAAGAAATATATATTACTATCTATATTTAAATCATTTAGTAGTTTCTTTGCAACACATGCATTTTCAAAGTTAGTACCAACATTGTTAGATAAAGTATCTTCTATAGACATTAATCTATAATTATCTAAAAAGAATTCTTGTTTACTATATTTATGTAATACTTTATCTTTACCAATCCAACCATATTTGATTTTATCTAATCTTTCTAATACACTTTCTATATCTTTATTCATATTATCACCTATATGTTAATTTTTTTATTATATTACCATCTACATCTTTAACTATTAATTCTTCATCAGTTATTAAACCATATGAATTAACTGTATTTCCTCTTGGTTTTGAAATACTTCCAGGATTGAAATAAATTGGTTTACTATCTTGTATATCATTAATGTGAGTATGTCCTTGAACATATACATCACATGGGAATGTATTCATATCTATTAAATGACCATGAGTAAATATAAATACTTTACCATTTATAATTTCTTGATAGAAGTTTAATAATTCTTTTTTTAAATAACCATCAAAATCCATATTACCTTTTATAAGAATAATTTTATCATTATATTTATCAATAAAATCATTTATTCTTAAACAATCATCACTTAATGACATAGTATCCCCTAATATAATTATTTTATTAGGTTGTTCTTTTTCAACTAATTCAAATAAATAATTAATAAATGCTAAATCTCCATGTATATCTGAAACTACTAAATACTTCATATAATTACCTCTTTAGATCATCATAGTAATCAACAAATTCATGTTCATCACCATTTATATCACGATAACCTAATATGCAACTCATATTAATATTACCCATAGCATTAAATATATTATTATCTATATTTTTATTTTCTTTTCTAAATTCATTTATTAATTTTTTCATTTGTTTTCTCTTAGATGCATCTTCATGATTAGCAACTTTTTCAGTAAACTTACAAGCACAATTTAAGAATGTAAGTTCATTATATTTAACCCATTGTAAAATATCATGTTCTTTAACTAAGAATAATGGTCTAATTAATTCAATACCTTTAAAATTTTCTGAATGTATTTTAGGAACCATTGTTTTAATTTCAGAACCATAGAATAAACTTAATAAAGTCGTTTCAATTACATCATCAAAATGATGTCCTAAAGCTATCTTATTACATCCAAGTTCTTGTGCTTTACTATATAAGAATCCTCTTCTCATTCTTGCACACATATAACATGGTGATTCACCATTAAGTTTTTCAGCCACTTGAAATACATCTGATTCAAATATTTCAATAGGTATATCTAAAAGTTTTGCATTAGATTCTATTAGTTCCCTATTCTTTTTATTATAACCAGGATCCATACATACATATTTAGCTTCAAATTTAAACTTACCATGTTTAATTAATTCTTGAATACATTTAGCTAATAGAAAAGAATCTTTACCACCAGATATACAAACCATGACTTTATCACCTTCAGCTATTTGTTCATAGTTTGCAACACCTTTGACAAATCTAGACCATATTTCTTTTCTAAACTTAGTTATAATACTTCTTTCTACTTCTTGATATTTCTCCATGAGTATAACTCCTTCTTTAATAGATTATACCATAAAAAAGGAAGATTTTAATCTTCCTTTTCATCTGATATTACATTACAAATAAGATTTGTAATTTCAGTTGGATTATCAATTGGTAATCCTTCAATTAATCTAGCTTGTGCATATAAAATCTTTGTATAATCTTTTAATGCTTCTTTATCTGTTTCATATAAGTGTTTTAACTTATCTGCTATCTTATGATTTTCGTTTATTTCTAATACTTTAGCAGCATCTATATGTTCATCAGTAGGCATTGCATTTATAACTTTTTCCATTTCAATAGTTATTTCACCTTCACTTGATAAACAAACTGGATGATTCTTTAATTTATTAGTGAATCTAACTGAAGATACATCAGTTATAGCTTCTTTCATAACTTTAAACATATCTTTAGATTCTTCATTTTTCTTTTCTAGTTCTTTAGTTTCTTCTTCAGTAGATAAATCAGTTGAAGCTTTATCAATATTCTTAATATCTACATCATCATATTTTTGTAATGTAGACATTACAAATTCATCCATGTAGTTAGTACAATATAAAACTTCATAATCTTTATCTTTAAATTGTTCAACTATTGGAAGAACATCAATCTTTTCATTAGTTTCTCCACATACATAGTAGATAGCTTTTTGATCTTTTTTCATTCTTTCTTTATATTCTTTTAAAGTATATTGTTTCATATCTTTAGAAGAAGTAAATATTAGTAAGTCTTTTAACTTATCTTTATTTATACCAAATTCATTATAAATACCAAATTTAATTTGCATTCCAAAGTTCTTAAAGAATTCTTCATATTTAGTTCTATCATTTTCTATCATATCTAATAATTCTTTATGAATCTTTGTTTCAATATTTTTAGCAATTACATTTAATGTTTTATCTTGTTGTAACATTTCTCTTGAAATGTTTAAAGATAAATCTGGTGAATCAACTACACCTTTAACAAATGAATAATAATCAGGTAAAAGTTTATCACATTTATCCATGATTAATACTCCATTTGAATATAATTGTAATCCTTTTTCATAGTTCTTTGTATAGAAATCAAAAGGAGCATTTGTAGGAATAAATAATAATGAATTAAATGATACAAGACCTTCAGCTGAAGTATGAATAACTCTAGCAGGGTCAGTATAATCATTAAATTTATCTTTATAGAATGTATTATAATCTTCTTCTTTAATACTATTCTTACTACGTTTCCATAGAGGAACCATATCATTTAATGAATCTTTACCACCATTTAATTTAATTGGATAAGTAATATAGTTAGAATATTTCTTTACCAATGATTCTATAAAATGATCATGTAATAATTCATCATATATTTCTTCTTCCTTATCTTCTTTAATAGTTAATTCTATCTTAGTACCATTTGTATCTAATTCACCTTTTTCAATTGTATAACCATCTATTCCTGATGATTCCCATACATAAGCTTCATCTGATCCAAATGCTTTAGATGTAACTTTAATATTAGATGCAACCATGAATGCTGAATAGAAACCAACACCAAATTGACCTATTATATCTATATTCTTTTTATGTTCATTTTCAGTCTTAAATTCTAATGAACCTGATTTAGCAATTGTACCTAAATTATTTTCAAGTTCATCTTTAGTCATACCTATACCATTATCAGTAATAGTAAGTTTTCTATTATCTTTATCTATAGATATATTAATTTCAAAATCCTTCTTTTTAACTGATATAGAATCATCAGTTAATGATTTGTAATATAACTTATCTATTGCATCAGATGCATTTGAAATAAGTTCTCTTAAAAATATTTCTTTATTTGTATAAATTGAATTAATCATTAAATCCATTAATTTTTTAGATTCTGTCTTAAATTGTTTTTTAGCCATTTTAAATTACCTCTTTTCATAATTTATTCAACTTACATAAATTGTTATATCACTTATAATTAGCACTGTCAATACATAAGTGCTAATTATAATATAAAATAATATCAACTACATTTATAGTTGATTAATAATTAATATATGTTATACTTTGCCGGGACACATAATATGTTAGGTGATGCCAAATTTCAAAATTTGAAAGGAGGCATATAATATGAGCAAGAAAGATATATTTATATCCTCTCTTCTTATTATTATCATTCTGTTGATATATTTACTTATAAAAGTAGTTATATAAAAGAACAGCACCTAATTAAGAGTTAGGTGCAAATTATTCATAGGTATCACCTAACGTAACGAATATTAGGTGTCCCTTTTCTAATTAAATAATAACACATTATATAAAAAAAGAAAACTATTTAGTCATCTCATAGTTTTCTTTTAACATTTGTATAAATATTTCTCTTAGTTCTTCATTTGCTTTAGCTAAGTCTTTCTTACCTACTTCATATAAAGAACCAAATCTAACTATTAGATTTTTAGATTTAAACTTATAATCTCCTGTTACTACCATTGGTAAAATTGATAAATTATTTTTTATACTTTATTATTTTAATAAAATCAATTATTTCTTTTACTTCAGCATTTGATGACCGCAACCACCATAATAAAGATGGTTTATATATTAATTGTCTTGTATTAATTCTATATTTTTTTGATCTAGTTACAATTTTAATGTTTTTATAAAAATATCCATATGAATCCACATATATAATATCATCTAATAATATTTTACGATAAAACGCAAAATATAATACATATATACTTTTTTCTGTAATAATAATATTTCTATTATATTTATTTAAAATAATT
>CAMOID010000019.1 GCA_946615975.1 uncultured Caryophanales bacterium | reverse complement strand
AATATATGTAGAGTTAATGCAATACAAATTACTATTATTGTAATTTTAATATATATATTAACTACATATTTAAGTGGTATGTATTTTGGATTCTTAAGAAACTCATATTCATTAAATATATTAAGTATCTTAGGAAATATATATTCAATAGGAATAATAATAGTATTAGAAGAGTTAATAAGATATATGTTTGCATCTAAATGTAATAAAGATGAAAAACCACTTATGTTATTAACAATAATATTTATATTATTAGATATAGCATTAACATATAATTCTATTATTGTTAATTCATCATTACAAATATTCACATATGTTTGTACAACAGTATTACCAATAATAGCAAGAAATATTGCATGTACTTATCTTTGTAAAAAAGTAAGTTATGTACCAGGAATGATATTAAGACTATTCTTTGGTCTTAGTATATATGTTTTACCAATCTTCCCAGATTATGGATTTTATATAGAAGGTGTATTAGGAATATTTGTTCCTTATATAATCTATGTTAAAGTATCTAAATTAGTAGAAGATTCGGAAAAAAGAAAACCTAGAAGTTATAAAACTTCCTTCTGGTTTATTAATGTTCCAGTTATAGCAATATTAGCATTCTTAGTAATACTAGTATCTGGTATTTTTAAATATCAAATAATAGCTATAGGATCTGGATCAATGTCTCCTTTAATAGAAAAAGGAGATGCCGTAATTATATCTAAAATAAAGCATCAAGATATTGAATCTATTAAAGTAGGACAAATATTAGTATTTGTTCATGATGGTAAATATATAACTCATAGAGTTGTATATGTATCTAAAATAGATGATAAATATTATTTCCAAACAAAAGGAGATGCTAACAGTGATGAAGATAATTACACTGTTGAAGAAGAAGATATAATTGGTGTTACAAGTCAAAGAATAAAATGGATTGGTTTACCAACCGTATGGTTACAAGAATTAATGAGTAAGGAGAAATAATATGAATAATAGTGGTGATATTACAAAAAAATTATTATTTAATATGGTTTTATTAACATCAATAGTAGTATGTTTAACTGTTGCATTTGTATTTGGTAAGAATTTATCAAAAGAAACAGTTATTTCATCATTACAAGCATGTGAAGAAATAGGAGATCAATATAAACTATATTATGAAGACAATAGTTTTTATACAAAACAATTTTATACAATTAATGATTCACCATATTTGGGTAAATTAGTAGATAGTATAGATATAGATTTTGATTATTATTTATATTATTCAAATGAAATATATGGTCAATACAAATATAATATAATTGCAACATTATATGCATATGAACCAGGAAACGAAAATGATCCTATATGGTCAGAAGATTATGTATTAGAAGATGAAGATTTAGTATCATTTAATGCTAAAGATTATAGATTACAAAAAACAGTTAATATTAAATATCAAGATTATTTAAATAGATATAAAGAATATGCTAGAGAATCTAAAATATCTTCAAATGCTAAATTAATTGTAAGATTCGAAGTTAATAATGAAGGTACATATAATAACTTAAGTAAAGAATCATTAAGTCATAAATCATATGACTATGTATCTATTCCATTAACAGATACAACATTCAAAATAAGTAAAACAAATAATATAAAAGGATGTCGTGAAATTAATAACAAAGTTAAATCTAATGGTGATAGAGTATTTAGTATAATAGTTATGGTTTTATGTATATTACTTTCATTAGTATTATTAGTAATAATGTATGTTGGATTTAAAAATGATCAAAAGAAAGAAAGTATCTTTAATAGAACATTAAAGAAAATTATTACAACATATGATAATATATTAGTAAGTGTACAAAAATTACCAGATACTAAAGGATTAAATGTTGTTAATGTTACATCATTTGATGAATTAGTAGATGCTCAAAGTGAAGTTAGATTACCAATTAACTACACAAATGACACTAAGAAGAAAACAGCTAAGTTCATTCTTATAAGAAATGACATGGCATGGGTATATACTCTAAAAGAGGGTGACTTGGAGGATGAAAAGAAAGCTTAGAACAATTGCTAAGAATTTAAAAACAAAAGAAAGAGTACTAGTGACTCTTCTTTTTGCATTTGTACTAAGTTGCATGTCTATAGGATATGCTTATTATCAAACTGAGTTAAACTTAGAAGCTAATATTAGATTATTAAAAGGTGATTTAGAAATAACATCTGCTTCTGTATATAAAACAAAGAATTCATCTCTTGTAGGTGAATTAGGTATTTCAAGAAGTGAAACAAATTCAATGGTAGCATTATTATCTGAATATACTGTTGAATTAACTGGATTAGATAAAAATAATTATTTCAATGTTAGATATATAATTACAAACAATTCTAATAAAACATATACATATACTAAATTGAATAATTATTATGCTAATTATACAGGTGCTAATCCTGCTGATTTAAGAGCACCTAAATTATATGGTATTATTCCAGGAGATAAAATACTACCTGGTGAATCAAGAACTGTAGATTTAATTTATATTGCATCTTCAGATGTTGAAACATCTACATTTAATGTAATACCATCTTTTATATTTGATTCAAGTGATCCAGAAGTTGCTGTTCCATCAATGAATACTTCTTTAGATAGTCATAACTTAATATTAGGTGATGATAATCTTGCTTCAGTTGGAATAGAGATAATAAATGGATTTGAAACAACAGTTAAATACACATTAACAATTAATACAGATAAATATGAATTAACTAATTCATCTGGTTCTTCATCTAATTTTTCAAATACATTAGAACCAGGAGATCTTAAAAAGACTAAAATATATTTTAAATTATTAGATCAATCTGTCGCAAATGAAGATACTAGTTTTGATTTAACACTTACATTAGAAGATGGAACTGTTTATTATGTTGGTAATATAACAATAGGTAAGAATGTTGTTCCAGATTTAACTAAAGTAATAGCTAAGGTAAATGAAGAAAATTCACATGATATAACTGGATGGACAGGACATTATATATTAAATGTTGATATTACAAATAATTATGATGTTGATATTAATTCATGGACTGTTTATGCATATCCAAAAGAATCATCAAGTATTGTAAGTGCAGGTTCTTCTTCAAATACAGTTTCATTTGAAGATGGAGTAATAAAAATTACTAGTAAAGAATTATATTCAGATAATTTAATAAAGATAAATAAAGGTACTACATATACAACTGGAGATATCACTATTGAATATGGTGGTCCTTCATTTGAAATTGAAAAGTTTGTAGTAGTAGCAAATGTTGAAAATGTTGATCCAGATGTTAATACATATTATAAAGAAAAAATATTAAATGGAGCAGATCCAGTATTACCAACTGGTAATGAAAATTTTATACCAGTTATTATAAGTGATAATGGAACTGTAACAAGAGCAAGAATATCTGATGAATGGTATAAATATTCTGAACAAAGATGGGCAAATGCTGTTTTATTAAAAGAAGGATTTAGATACAATTATTATTATGCTGAAGGATCAACAGTAGATACAAGAGATATAGCTGGTTATTTTGTATGGATTCCAAGATATAAATATGAATTATTTAATGTTACTACAACTAATAATAAAATAGATCCTATTAGTATAAATATATTCTTTGAAAATACTAATACAACACCTTCTACAGGAAATACAAATGGTTCTTATTTAACTCATCCAGCATTTACTTATATTAATAAAAATGGTTTTTGGTTTGGTAAATTTGAATTAACAACTGATTATAATACATTACCAAATGTAACACCAATGAGAAATGTTAGTATATTTGATTTATACAATTCAAGTTTAAATTATAAATCAGCTCTAAATTCACATATGATGACTAATATGGAATGGGGAGCAGTAACTTATTTAACATATTCAAAATATGGAAGAGGAACTACTGAAGTATCTATAAATAATACATCCACAACAGGTGGAGGATCATTTGGTAGTTTAAATAGTTATCCACAAAGTACTACAGGTAATATAACTGGTGTATTTGATATGAATGGATGTTCAGCTGAATATGTAACATCTACAATAACAGGTGTTCAATCAGGAAATTATTCGACATTCTATGATTCACTTACTGATTATAAATTAGGAGATGCCATTACTGAAACAGCAGGATGGTTTAATGATGCTAGAAGTTATTTCACAACTACTGAACAATATTTAGTAAGAGGTGGAAACTATAAAGAAGGTACAAATGCAGGTCTAAATTATTACTGGCATAGAAATGGAAATGCTGGAAATAATGACTCTTCAAGAATGGCATTAGATATTTAAAAAAAGAGATTATAATCTCTTTTTTTTATTTATCTATAATGTTATAATGAATTTAGAAAAATAAAGGAGGAGAGATTATATGAATTATGATCCAAACACTGGTCAACCAATTTATAATAATCAACAACCAACTCAAGTACAACAAAGTAGTACTAATGGATTTGCTATTGCAGGTTTAATTGTATCTATTTTTGTAAGTGCAATAATTGGTTTAATTTTATCAATAATTGGTTTGAGCAAATCTAAAACTACAAATAGTGGAAAGGGTTTAGCAATTGCTGGTATTATTATTTCAATTCTTAAGTTAATATTTATGGTATTAGCATTCTTATTATTAGGAGGTTTATTTAGTTTATTATTTGATTCTATAACTCATCAAGAAGAATATTGTTCCAAAGCATATGAATGTGGAACACCTAATAGTTCAGGATATGCTGATTGTAAATACAAATCAGAAAAAGGTTGGGACATCACTATTTCTTGTCCATCAAAGTATATTAAGAAAACAACTGAACCAACTACTGAACCAACAACTAAGAATGTTAACAACACTGGAAAAGCAAAAGTATATGAATTAGAAGATGTTGGAATGGATTACTATGCAGATGTTCTATATTTAGAAAATAATAAATTATATGGACATATAACTGAACATTTTCCAAGAAAAATTGCAACTGATTCAACTGTAAATGGAGAAAAGGTTAACTTATTAGTTACTAATGTTGAATCTGTATTTACACCAGAATATGGTCAAGCTGGAGCTCAAGATGTTATATTTGTTGATTTAGCTGGAAAAACTTATAAATTACATAATACAGAAGGTACTACTGGATCAGCTTTAGGATTCAAAGAAATTACAACAGCTAAAAATATTAAAGATGTATATTCTTTAGTTGCAGGTGATGCTGTTGAATATGTTATTATTAATGATAAAAATCAAATAGTATTTGGATCAGGAAACTATTACAAAGATTATATTTACTTTGATAAGAAAAATAATCGTGGAGAAAATTTATTAGGAACTGATGTATACAAATTAGAACTTGCTAATACAGAAAAAGTTAATGAAGAATTTATTAAAGCTATCTTTGATGTATATGTAAATGGCAAGAAACAAGATAATCAAGTTAGTGTAGAAACAAATGATGGTGCTGAATTATTTGAAATTCCTTACTGTGAAGTAGGTTCTGAAGTAATTGTCGGAAAAGTATGCTAATGAAAAAGGATTTTAACAATCCTTTTTTTTATGTATAAAATATGTTAAAATCTTATTTGGAGAAGTGATTAATATGGCATCATTTACTACAAAAATAAAAGATGAAATGACAAGACTTGAAACAAATAAATTAGAAAGTATGTCAGAAGTATGTGCTTATTTAAAATCTAATGCTAAATTTTCAAATGATGCAATAATAATTACATTTGAAAATTCTGGTGTAGCTAGAAGAGTATTTATATTATTAAAGAAAATATATGGTATAAATATTAAATTAACAATAAGAACACAAAAAAAATTTACTGTTAAAACTATTTATATTTTAGAGATACATGAAAAGATAGATTTCATTACATCTGATGTAATGAATACATTTAGAAATATATTAGAATATTCAGATGAAGAAAGAACAGGATATATAAGAGGTTTATTCTTAGCAAATGGATCAATAAATGATCCATCTAAATCTAAATATCATTTAGAATTCTTAGTTAATGATGAAGAATTATCTTTATTAATAGTTAAATTATTAAATACATTTAACTTTAATGCTAAATTATTAAAAAGAGATAAAGGATATATGGTATATATAAAATCTTCAGAAGAAATATCTGACTTTATTAAATTACTTGGTACAGTAGAAGCATTATTTTATTATGAAGATATAAGAATATATCGTGATCATAAAAACATGGTTAATAGATTAAATAACTGTGAACAAGCTAATGTAGAAAAAAGTATGAAAACATGTCGTGAACAAATAGATAATATTAATTATTTAAAAGAACATGACTTAATAGTTTTATTAGATGATAAATCTAGAATAGTAACAGAATATAGATCTAAGTATCCAGAAACATCAATGTCTGAATTAGCAGAAATAATTTCATTAGAAACTGATTATAATATAACTAAATCAGGTATTAATCATCACTTTAGAAAAATTAAAGATTTAGTTAATAAAGCAAAAGAAAAAGAAACTGTTTAGTTTCTTTTTTTATGTGTAAACAAAAAATATCAACAATTAAATATTTTAATTAATATTAATTGTTTATTGATATAATTATAATAGGTGAGATTATATGAAAAAGTTTATGAAGTTTTTTATATTACTAATAATGTTTATTCCTACTATAGTATTTGCAGAAAGTGATTTAACACTTTCAAATATTAAAGCAGAAAATGTAACAACTGGAATAAAAGAAAATGTTGATAACAATAGAGATTTTAACTATACATTTAATGATTTAAATCAAGAAGTAAAATTAGTAGCGACTATTAAAAATATATCTAATAAAGCTATTAAGATTGATTCTATAAGTGCATCAAATCCTTCATTAGATTTCATGACATATTCAATTGAAGGATTAAATAAAAATGATATTATTGAAGCAAATGAAGAAAAACAAGTTACTTTAAAAATGGATACAAAACAAAGAGAAGATATCGTTGAAAACTTTGATGAAAATGTATACTTCAATATTAAGACAAAAAATAAAGTTGAATCTATTTTAGAAAATCCTAAGACAGGTGTAATATCAGCAATTGTTTTTATAGTTATATGGTTATGTGCAACTACAGTATTATTTATAGTATTTAAAAATAAAAGAAGTAAATTTTATAAGATTAATTTTATTATATTATTAATTGGTATATTTGCTGTAGGAAATGGTATTAATGCTTCAGGAGAAAGAGTATTTACTATAAATGGTAAAGTAGATTATCAATCTCAAAATATACTAGTAACTAGATATGATAATATAGAAATAAGAGAAAATGGACATAATAAGCCATATTATTCTTTAAATACAAGTAATGAAAAAGGTATGTTTGCATTAAAAGATAGAATAGCTGCTATTGCAATTGTTCCTTATTTACCAACAGAAGAAGAATTAGGAGAAGCGAATATAATAGATAAATATGATATGTCTAAAAATCAAGATGGTAGAGTATGGGCATATGTAGCAAAAGGACCTAATGACTTATATTTTGTAGTTATATGTGCAAATGGTGCTATTTATTTACCTGAAAATTCTGCATATTATTTTTCATATTTACCATCATTATCATTCTTAGAAACAGAAGGTTTAAGAACAGACTATGCTAAGAGAATGGATAATATGTTTTATTCATCATCTAATTCTAATTTACTAGGTAGTAGTTTAGAATTAGATTTATCTAATTGGAATGTTTCAAATGTTGAAAATATGCATGGAATGTTTTCAAACTTTTTAAGAGAAGATGTTGATTTAGATTTAGTAACAATAGATTTATCTAATTGGGATTTAAAAAAATGTAAAAACTTATCATATATGTTTGAAGATATGTTATATGGTGAAAGAGATGCAATTAATGTAAAAATAAAATTTGATAATTGGGATACATCTAATGTAGAAAACTTTGATGGTATGTTTGAATGTTTTGGTAGATATCGTAAAGATCCTGAATTAGAAATAAATGGTTGGGTTATTAATGGTAGTGTACATCATATGTTTATGAACTTTGGTGCTTATTCTACAGGAACTGCTTATTTAAAATTAAGTAATATGACATTTAATGAAGGTACTGAATTATTAATGGAAAATGGTTCAGGTGGAAATCCTGAAGAAATGATATTAGATTTTGAAAATATTAAAATAAAGAAAACTACAAAAGGTATGTTTAGATATGTATCTACTGCAAATCCTACAACTGTAGAATATTATTTCTCTGATTGGGATACATCTGAAGTAACAAATATGGAAGGAATGTTTGAATCAGATAACTTTGAATATTTAGATTTAACTTCATTTGATACATCAAATGTTACATCAATGAAAAATATGTTCTCTGGTTTTAGTAACAATGGTGTTAAAGTATTTGTTTCTGATAAATGGAGCAATGCTAAATTACCTGCAAATGAAGCTATATTTGGTTCTAACTTATATGGATGTCCAAGTAGAACAAGTTATCCTTTAAGAGATAATGAATATGCAACATCTGGTGAAGATGGATGCTTTGTTTTTAGTAATACAAGAATAAACCCAAGAAAATAAGAGTATTTAATACTCTTTTTTTATGTGTAAATATTACATTTCTAATTAAACTAAATAAATCTTATTTGACTTTAAATGGTATAATTTATTATAGGTGATACTATGAACATAAAGATATATCAATCGGGGTTAAAATTCATGTTATGTAACGCTGTTAAAAGATTATATGATGGAGAAGTTGAATTTAGACATTCATTAGATCATGGTATATGTGTAAAAATAATAGCAGATACAAATATTACAAAAACAGAAGTAGCAAAAATAAAAGAATATATGAAAAAAATGGTAAGTCAAAATATACCATTTAATAAAAAAGTTGTTAGTAAACAAGAAGCATATGAATTTTATTTGAAAAAGGGATATAAAGAAAAAGCAGATAATATCCTAGCTATAAGTAATGTTACAGTTTCAATGTATGAATTTGAAGGTCAATATAATTATTTTTATTCACATGATATGCCTGCAACATCAGGTGAATTAAAAGTATTTGATTTATATTATATAACTGATAATGAATTAGTACTTGTTTATCCAATGCATGATAAGATAGATTTTGTATTTAGAAATAGAATTTATAATGCATTTAAAGAATACAATGAATGGGCTGAAAGAATAGGCATTAACTTTATATCAGATGTTAATAAAGTTGTATCAAATGGAAAAATAAATGATTTAATTACAAAGAATAATATAAAACATGATATGGATATTCATGATATTTGTAAACAAATTATTGAAAACAAAAAGAGAATTGTATTACTTGCTGGTCCTTCATCAAGTGGAAAGACTACTACAAGTAAAAGAGTATCTCTTTGCTTATCAGCAATGGGATATGATGCAATTCCACTTAGTTTAGATGATTTCTTCTTAGAAAAAGATGAAACTCCATTAGATGAAAATGGTAATAAAGATTTTGAATCAGTAAGAGCATTAGATTTAGATCTATTTACTAATTCATTAAATAATTTACTTAAAGGTGAGGAAGTTAAATTACCAACTTATAACTTTGTTAAAGGTGTTAAAGAATTTAATGAACCTCCAATTAAACTTAAAGATAATCAAATGATAGTAATTGAAGGATTACATGCAATTAATCCTGAAATACTAAAAAGATTAGATACAAAAGTAGTATATAAAGTTTATATTAGTCCACTTACTCCATTAGCAGTAGATAGACATAATTATATAAGTACTACTGATAATAGATTATTAAGAAGAATTATAAGAGATTTCAGAACAAGAGGAAGAAGTGCTGAACAATCTATAGCTTCATGGCAATCAGTAAGAGATGGAGAAGAAAAATATATTTTCCCTTATACTGATACAGTAGATGGAATTATAAATACAGCATTTGTATATGAAATAGGTATATTAAAAGTATTTGTAGAGCCATTATTATATGACATAAAAATGGATTCACCATATTACAGTGAAGCAAGAAGATTATTAGATAATTTAAAGAGTAGTTATACAATATCATCAGAATATATTCAAGCAGACAATGTACTAAGAGAATTTATTGGTGGTTCAATATTTGAAAAAGGAGAATAGATATGAAAAAAATAGCAATTAATGGATTTGGTAGAATCGGAAGATTAGCTTTCAGAGAATTAATGAAAGACGATGAACTAGAATGTGTAGCAATCAATGATTTAGGAAGTGTAGAAGATTTATATTTCTTATTAAAATATGATTCTAATTTTAGACAATTTGATGCATCTAAAATTAGTCATACAGAAGATGCTATAGTATTTGATGGAAAAGAAATAAAAGTATATAAAGAAGCAGATGCTGCTAATTTACCTTGGGGTGAATTAGGAGTAGATGTTGTACTTGAATGTTCAGGACATTATACAGAAGTTGAAAAAGCCCAAGCACATATTACTGCAGGAGCTAAGAAAGTAGTTATATCAGCACCAGCTAAAGGTGATTGTAAAACAGTAGTTTATAATGTTAATCAAGATATACTTGATGGAACTGAAACAATTATTTCAGCTGCATCTTGTACTACTAACTGTTTAGCACCAGTACTAAAAGTATTAGATGATAACTTTAATGTATTAGGTGGATACATGACTACAATTCATGCAACTACAAATGATCAAACTACATTAGATGTAATGCATAAAAAAGGAGCATATTCTAGACGTGGTAGAAGTGCAATGGTAAATATTATTCCTGCTGAAACAGGAGCTGCAAAAGCAATTGGAAAAGTAATGCCTAAGTTAGATGGCAAATTAAAAGGTGGAGCATTTAGAGTTCCAACTATAGATGGTTCAGTTGTAGATTTAACAATTGAATTAGGAAAAGATGTAACTAAAGAAGAAATCAATTTTGCATTTGCAAGAGCTCAAAATGAAACAATTACTTATACTGAAGATCCAGTTGTATCTCAAGATGTAGTTGGATTTACAGGTGGAGCATTAGTTGATGGATTACTTACTGAAGTTGTTGAATATGAAGGTAAGAAATTAGTTAAAGTAGTAGCTTGGTATGATAACGAATTAGGTTATACAAATCAAATGATTAGAACTATGAAAGTATTAGTGTAAAACTAATACTTTTTTTTATTATAGTTCTTTATATTTGATATAATATTTATAATAGAGGGATAATATGAAGAATAAAATACTATTTATATTAATTTTGATTTTTACATTCTTTATATCTAACGTATATGCTTCAGATAATCAATATGAAGTATTATATAAAATGGAAAATGAACTTAAAGATAATACATTTACTATCCAACTTGGTTTAAGAGAAGAAAGTACAATGGCTGTAATGAACTCTATTGTATATAATCAAGATAAACTAGAATTTGTTAGTATTGAAGGAAATGATTATTTCACTGTTACAAAAAGTAAAGATATTACAAATGGTGTATTTAAATCATTTAAAATATTAGCTGATTCTGAATACGGATTTCAAAAAGTTTATTATGCTAATCTTACATTTAAAATAAAAGATGATTTTAAAAAGGGAGAAAGAACTGAAATATATTTTTCGGGTAATAAAGTTGCAACTGCAGATGAATTATTAAAAACATCTCCATCCATGACTTTTACAGTTTTTTATAATAAAGATGGAACAGTTTCATATGTAGCTCAAGAACAAAATTTCATGACTCAAATAAATATGTTCTTAACTAATAATTGGAAAATGGTTTTATATTGTTTAGTTGGATTATTAGTTATATTTATAATTATTAGATATATTATTATTAAAAGAGAAGTAAAAGCATATGATACAAAACATAACCATAATCATATAGTTGAAAAAATGAAGTTTGCTAAAGTATCTAAAAAATTACAAACTGTAACAGATGAGAAACCTGAAAAAGTAAAAATAGCTAAATTAGGTAAATGGGGTAAAAAGAAAGTTAAAGTACAAACAACTCCAGTACAACAAGCTAACATAAATGATTTAATGAAAGCTGAACCTACTGAAGTAGTACAACAACCAACATATCAAGAAAAAGGAGTATTCATTGGAAATCAAAATACAGGTGATGATAATATGTTACCTGATGATTTCTCATCATTTGGTGAAGCATCAAATAACTATGCATATGATGATGATTCATCTGAATCAGAAATATCTACAGAAGGTGCAGCTAATTTAGATAATTTAACAAATCAAAGTTTACAAGATGATGATAATAATTCTAAATTAGGAATATTCTTAGGATTCTTATTATTAATAGGTGGATTATTTAATATTTCAAATGTTAATGCATTAAATGAAGATGAAATGAATAATCTAAGAAATATGATATTAGGTAATATAGCTTGGAGTGCTGAATATGATATCAACAATGATAATACAATAGATATGTTAGATATCATTGCACTTAAAGATTTAAATAATATAACTATTATTCAAGATACTATGTCAGTATCTGATAGTAAACCATCTGCTAACTTTAATTTAAAATCAACAAGTAAATATGTTAGAACAACAAGAAATGGAACTACTAAAGTTAGAACAACAGCAAATGGTAAATGGAAGAAAACAAACAATAATCAAAATAATAATAGTAATAATAACAATAGTTCAACTAGTACAGGTGAAACAGTTAATCGTGATGGTGAAGCAGTATATACATCACCTGAAACTACAACTAAAAAGCCAGAACAAATTGATTTATCAAATGGTTCAGATACTAAATATCGTGTAACCATTACATATTCAAATGGATATGGAGATTATGATTCAATAGACTTACCTTATAATGGTGAAGTAGAATTTAATACATATCCTAAAGATGAAGGATATCAAAATTTATCATCTTTATCTTGTACTAATGGTAAGATAACAAATAATGGATTTAAAATTAAAATATCAGAAGTTAAAACTGAAATGAGATGTACTATTGGTTTCAGTGAATCTAATAATATAAAAGCAAATATAAATGTTAGATATCAAGATGCAGATAATAGAATAGATAATAATGTTTTAAACTTAACTAATCAAAGACCAAAAACATATATGTCTAGGTCACTTAAATTAGATCCTAATTATACATATGAAAGAATCTATTGTTCAAATGGATTTGTAGATTATAGTTATGAAAATGGAACATTCTCTGGAAGAATAGCAGATAGATCAGGTACATGTACTATATATATGAAACCTAAACGTATAGTTAAGAATATATATTATAAAGGTAATAAGATATTTGAACTATCAGGTAATTATCATGATACTATTAAAAACGTTACATTAAATGATGCTAATTGGCCAAATAATATGAAACTTTATTGTGGTTCAAATACAATAAATCCAAGATCAGTTGAAAAAGCTAGAGAAAGTATAGGAGGATATACTTTTGAAGGTTGGAGATATGTATTTGATGTAAAAATAGAAGATACAGATTGTACATTAAAATAGGAGGAAATATATATGAAAAGATTATTAAAAATATTAATTGTTTTATTGTCAGTAGTGGTATTACCAGTATATGCAGAATCATCTAAATTTTCTCCTAAAGTATCATTACAAGCTGATGAATTAGATAAAAGTAATTACTTCTATATGGTACTTGCATTTGCAGGTGAATCAGTAAATTCAATTGAACAAGAAATTACTTATAATGGAAGACAATTAGAATTTATAGATGCAAAAGCATTAAATAGTTTTTCTATTGATACAGGAACATTAATTAAAGATGGTAAATATAGAAAAATTAAAATAGAAAGTAAATTAGATCAAGACTACACTGGTATTCAATATGCAGTAGTAACATTTAGAGTATTAGATTCATTTAAGATAGGTAAAGAATCATTTATAGATATAAAAGATATTAAAGCTTATTCAAGTGATAATATATCTAAATATAAATATGATGGTATAGAAGTATCTATTAATCGCGAAACTCTTAATAGAGTTACACTTTCTTATACAGATTTAAATAGTAAAGCAAAGATAAGAAGTACTATATCAGAATACTTAACTAAATTCTTAATGGTAGTAGCAATAATATGTATTATTATATTATTAATAGTATTATTACCATCTAAGAGAGAAATACAATCTACTCATAGAGAAAGAGAAATGTCTAAGAAAGTTACAAGTAAATACTTTACTAGAGATAACTATAAAGTAGATATAGATGATATTAGAACAATAGGTGAAAAACCAAAAGAAGAACCAAAGAATAAATTAGAATTAGGTGCATTAGATCCATTTAAAGATAATGTTGCTAAAAGAGAAGATGTTTCATTTGATTCATCAAGAGATTTTAGAGCAGTAGATATAAGTGTATTTAATACATCAAAACCTAATGTAGTAGAGACACCAAAAGTAGAAGAAAAAGTAGAAGAGTTAGTAGAAGAAACTCCAAAGAAGAAAACTACTAAAAAAGAAACACCTAAATTAACAAAACCTAAAAAGGTTGAAAGAAAAAATGTTAAAGAAGGTAAAGATGGTTTAATAATGATATCATCTAAAAAGTTAGATGATGTTAATAAAGATGATTTAGACTAATCTTGTTGACTTTTAATAGTAAAAACTATATAATTAACAAGTATAAAACAAATGACGAAGACGGTATATATTAAGTACTTACAAGAGAGTTTATCATATTGGTGAAAGATAAATTAAGAAAAGATATATATAGATCACTTCTGATGTGACTAAAGGATAAGTTTAGTACGATTAATACACGTTACGTATATAAGTGCATGAATTAAACTCATGAATTAAGGTGGTACCACGGAGTAACTCACTTCGCCCTTAACTCATTGAGTTTTTTATTTTGAAAAAAAGAAGGGTGATAATATGAAAGGATTTAAAGAATTAGACAAAAGAAGTGCTTTTGAGGTTGAACAATCAATCTTAGAAGAATGGAAGAAACAAGATATCTTAAATAAGACAATTGATTCTAAGAATGAAAAAGATAATTGGGTTTTCTATGATGGACCTGCTACTGCTAATGGTATGCCTGGATTACATCATATGTTAGCTAAATTCTTAAAAGATTCATTCTGTAAATATCAAACAATGAAAGGTCATAGAGTATTAAGAAAAATTGGTTGGGATACTCATGGACTTCCAGTAGAAGTTAATGTTGAAAAGAAATTAGGTTTTACTGGTAAATCAGATATTGAAAAATATGGTATTAAAGAATTTAATGCTTTATGTAAAGAAACAGTATGGGATAATGAAAATGCCTTTAGAAAATTAACTGAACAAATGGGACAATTCATTGATCTAGATAATAGATATATTACATATGATAATAATTATATTGAAACAGAATGGTATATCTTAAAGAAATTCTTTGATGAAGGATTATTCTATGAAGGTGTTAAAATCTTACCTTGGTGTCCAAGATGTGGAACAGGTTTAGCTTCACATGAAGTAGCACAAGGATATAAAGAAGTAGATGCTAACACAGTTATAGTTCCATTTAAAAAGAAAGATGAAGATGCATATTTCTTAGTATGGACAACAACACCATGGACATTAGTATCTAATGTTGCATTATGTGTTAATCCTAAAGAAGAATATGTAAAAGTAGAATCAATGGGATATAAATTCATCTTAGCTAAAGCATTATGTAATGCTGTATTAGGTGACGATTATAAAGTATTAGAAACATATAAAGGTAAAGACTTAGAATATATTGAATATGAACAATTAATACCTTCAGATATTAAAGTATCTGGTAAAGCATTCTTTGTTACATGTGATGACTATGTAACTATGTCAGATGGTACAGGTATTGTTCATATTGCTCCTGCATTTGGTGAAGACGATGCTCAAGTTGGTAAGAAGTATAAATTACCATATGTTAATCCAGTAGGAGAAGATGCTCATTATATTGAAGGACCATGGAAAGGTATGTTAATTTTTGATGCAGACCTTGAAGTAATTAAATGGTTAAAAGAAAATGACAAATTATTTAAGAAACAAAAAATTAAACATGATTATCCACATTGTTGGAGATGTGATAGTCCATTAGTATATTATTCAAGACCTTCTTATTACTTAGAAGTAACTAAGTTAAAAGATAAGATTATTGCTGAAAATAAGAAAGTTAATTGGTATCCATCATTCGTTGGAGAAAAACGTTTTGGTAACTGGTTAGAAAACATGAATGATTGGGCTATTTCAAGATCAAGATATTGGGGAACACCACTTCCATTATGGAGATGTGAATGTGGACATATGGAAATGATTGGATCACGTGATGAACTTGCTGAAAAAGCAATTGAGACTGTTGATCCAAAGACTATAGATTTACATAAACCATATGTAGATGATATTCATATTACTTGTCCTGAATGTGGTAAAACAATGAACAGAGTCCCTGAAGTAATTGACTGTTGGTTTGATTCAGGTGCTATGCCATTTGCTCAATATCATTATCCATTTGAAAATAAAGAATTATGGGAATCTCAATATCCAGCTGATTTCATTGCTGAAGGAATTGACCAAACAAGAGGTTGGTTCTATTCATTAATAGTAATAGGTGTATTCATGACTGGTAAGAGTCCATATAAGAATGTATTAGTAAATGAATTATTATTAGATAAAGATGGACATAAGATGCATAAATCTAAAGGTAATGTAGTAGAACCATTTAGTACAATTGAAAAATATGGTGCTGATACAGTTAGATGGTATTTAGCTTATGTATCTCCAACTTGGACTCCATTAAAATTTGATGAAGATGGATTAAAAGAAGTACATAGTAAATTCTTCAATCCATTTAAGAATACATATTCATTCTTCCAAACATATGCTAACATTGATGAAATTGATATTTCTGAATGTAATGTTAAATATGAAAATAGAGAAGAAATTGATAAGTGGTTATTATCTAAATATAACAAGTTAGTTGAAAATGTAACTGAAGCATATGATGAATATGATTTAAACCAAGTAGTTAAATTAATTACATCATTTGTATCAGATGATTTATCTAACTGGTATATTAGAAGAAATCGTGATCGTTTCTGGTCATCTAAATTAGATGATTCTAAAAAGAGTGTTTATATGACTACATATGAAGTATTAACTGGTGTATGTAGATTAGCTGCACCAATTATTCCTTATACAACTGAAGAAATTTATAAAGATTTAACTGGAGAAGAATCAGTTCATTTAGCTGATTTCCCTAAAGTTGATAAGAAAGCTATAAATAAAGAAATCGAAGTTAAGATGGATTTAGTAAGAGATTTAATTTCTACAGGTAGATATGTAAGAGAAGAAAACAAGATTAAAGTTAGACAACCATTAAGTGAATGCTTAATTGATGGTAAATATGAAAAGATCTTAGGAGACTTAGTTAACTTAATTAAAGAAGAATTAAATGTTAAAGAAGTAGTATATGTAGATGATTTATCTAAATACATGAACTTCAACATTAAACCAAACTTCAAAGTATGTGGAGCTATGTTTGGTCCTAAGATGAAAGAATATCAACAATTATTACAAGATTTATCTGAAGAAGATGAAACATTATTACTTCAAGAAGAAACTATTACAGTAGACTTTGATGGAGAAAGATTAGATATTACTCCAGATATGGTAGATGTAAGAATTGAATCTAAAGAAGGATTTAATGTAGGAATGCAAAATAATAAATTCATCATCTTAAATACTGAATTAACTGAAGATTTAATCTATGAAGGATTAGCTAGAGAATTTGTATCTAAAGTACAAAACTTAAGAAAAACTTCTGGATTAGATATCTCAGATAGAATTAAATTATATTATGATGGTGATGAAGATACTAATAAAGCATTCGAAGTATTTGCTGATTATATAATGTCTGAAACACTTGCTCTTGTATATGAAAATAAAAAATGTGGTGAAGCTCAAGACATCAATGGTCATGAAGTATTTATTAAAATAGAAAAGAACTAGTTAACTAGTTCTTTTTTATTTGTAAAAATATTAACATTTTATAAAAAAATTTCGAGTAAAATGATATATCCACCGTGTATATATAAAGTAGAGGGAGTAGTTTCTTGCACTCACTCTAGAAGGAGGTTTTATATATGCAAGAGAAGGTAAATACTATATCTAATTTATTTGAAGGACATCAAATAAGAAGTATATGGGATAAAGAATTGGAGGATTATCATTTTAGTGTTGTTGATGTCATTGAAGCATTAACTGATAGTACATATGAGAAATCTAGAAATTATTGGAAGTGGTTGAAATCTAAATTAAACAGTGAAGGAAGTGAATTGGTTAGTAATACTAACCAGTTCAAAATGAGAGCTTCAGATGGAAAAATGAGATTAAC
>CAMOID010000018.1 GCA_946615975.1 uncultured Caryophanales bacterium | reverse complement strand
TCCTGTTACCCGCACCATTAGAAATTAACAAGCTTTATGCTTGTTTTTTTTGTACTAAAAAAAGATTCTTATGAAGTGAACCCCATATAGTTCAATCAAAAAAAGAAGACTCGAGATTAATTTCTTGAGTCTTTTATTATATTAAATTCAATTGCTTTAGATTATCTAGAATTCCTGATACACATACTTCTACAAAGTTATCTATATATTCAATATCAAATATATATTCTTTATCATATGTACTATTTTCAATAATAATACCCATTTTATCCATTAATACATTTAGCTTATCCATAGGTATTTCAGTTATGATTCTTTTAAATTTAGGTACTTCTTCATAGAATAAATCTAATTTAAGATTATATTTATCTATAACTTCTACATTTAAGTTAGTATAATCATTATAAATAAGATCACCAGCTTCATCATCAGTTAAATATAACTTAGTACCATCTAGCTTTTTCATAATACTTTTTTCTTTATTATATAAATTAGGTATAAAATATTTAAACCAATAATAATCAGTAATTAAATGAATATAATATCCTAATACAAAATCATCATCTAAAAAAACTTCATACTTATCTAGAAACTTATCTAGATTTGGAGCTTCTGCTTCTTCATAATCTTTAAAGTGAGATGGAACTTTACTAGGTTCACCTACTTGCTTCCATATATCTGGAGCTATTGATCCAATCATGAATGCTTTATAATCTTTATTTAATACTTTATTAATTTCATTAGCAACAGCTAAATGTATTATTGCACTTGCCATATACTATCACCTAGATAATTATAACATTTATATATAAGAAAAAGAGACTTAAAAAGTCTCTTTTACTATTTAATTACATATTATTCATTAGTATTTATGTCTATTTGATATAAGTATTCTTCAGGTACTGTTGGATATCCACTTATAATATAATTTAATTATTGTAAATCATTAGACAATTATATAAATAAAATAAAAGAGACTATTAAGTCTCCTTTATTTCATAGATAATCTGCCATCTTTGTTTTCTTCATCTTCTAATTTGAAATCTAATTCTTTAGAAGTTTCAACTTTTAGTACATGTAATATACCTTTGATAGCTACATCTTCATCTGAATATAAACCATCTATAAAATCAATGAATGAAATTGTTTTTTGTAATGGTTCATATGATGATAAGACTAATAGTTTATCAAACTTTGCATATACCTCTCTTACAGCTTCTTCTTTTTTAACTGTATTTTCTTGAAATGATAATAATACCATATCAAGAACTACACTTTGTAATAAAACATCCATGTTGCAATTCCCCTTCTATACAAACATGGAATATATAATAATACTATATATATTTAAGGTCAATAAAAAAAATCTATATATAATATAGATTTTTATTTTTGATCCATTGCTGAGAAAAGATTAATCATAAATTTATCTTTTTCAGAATTTTGTTTAGAAATCATTACACCTTTATATGTATTTAATTCAGCTACATGACCTTCTAATAATATATCAGTTGGCATGATAGTTTCTAACATGACAACGTTTTGTTCTTTATATACAATATATCTAACTTTAACTTCACCATGAACTTGAGTGAATAATAAGTCTGATGGTAACTTTAGTTCATATGTTTCAGTTTTATTTTCTGAATCACTAGATTTAAGTTCACCTAAAAATTTACCACTTCTAAGTGCTGGATAATATTCGAAGTTTAACTTTTTATATGCTAACATATTATACTTTTTAAGCGCACGTTCTAACTTCTTATATTCATTTTCGTTGATATAATCTAGAATAAATCCTTTCATTGAATTATCCCCCTTTAATCCTTAACTACATATTAATTATACCATTTTACGTAATTTCTTGTCAAATTGCAGTAAATGATATCCTTCTATGTGACACATATTTTACCTCATTTGATGATTGTTTGTCAAAAAAAAGGAAATGTTTAAACACTTCCTTTTGAATTCTTATCTTTTTAATATTCTTCAAGAATTTATTATTCTTCTGATTGAACTTTAACTAATACTTCTCTTGGTTTAGAACCATTTTGTGGTCCAATTATTCCACGAGCTTCTAGTTCATCAATTATTCTTGCTGCACGGTTATAGCCTAATCTAAATCTTCTTTGAACTAAAGAAGCACTTATCTTTCCTGATTCAACAGCAAAGTCGATTATTTCATTCATTAGTGGATCTTCATCATCTGATGCTCCTCCACCTCCAGCTGATCCTCCAGCACTATCTGAAGAACTCTTAGCCATAGTTATAGATTCATCATATTGAGCAGCTTGTTGTTTAGATACATATTTAATAACTCTTTCAATTTCATCATCTGAAATGAAGTTACCTTGAATACGTATTGCAACATTTTGTCCCATAGGTTTGTATAACATATCACCTTTACCTAATAGTTTTTCAGCACCTGATGAATCAAGAATTGTTCTTGAATCAATTTGAGATGCAACAGCGAATGAAATACGAGATGGGATGTTAGCTTTAACTACACCTGTAATAACATCTGTTGAAGGTCTTTGAGTTGCTACAATTAAATGAATACCTGCAGCTCTTGCCATTTGAGTAATTCTCATGATTGAATCTTCAACTTCTTTAGACGCTACTAACATAAGGTCTGCTAACTCGTCAATTATTACTACCATATATGGCATTAATTGTATTGTTTCATCTTCTGGATTCTTTTTCTTACGTTGATTCATAAGTTCATTATATCCAGTTATATTTTTAACTTTTTCATCAGCGAACATATCATATCTATGTTCCATTTCTTTAACTACATTTTGTAATGCTATACTTGCTTTCTTTGGATCAGATACAACTGGACAAAGTAAATGAGGTATACCATTGTAGTTAGATAATTCTACTTTCTTAGGGTCAACTAAGATTAATTTTACTTCATCTGGTTTCTTAGTAATAAGAAGTGATGCAATAAATGAGTTAATACATACAGATTTACCTGAACCAGTAGAACCAGCTACAAGTAAATGTGGTGTCTTAGATAAATCACATATTTGATTATTACCATATATATCTTTACCTAGAGATACAGGTAAATTCATACCTTCCATTTCTCTACGTTTAACTTCAATAACTTCTCTAATTGGAACACCTACAGGTTCAGCATTTGGTATTTCAATACCAACTGTAGATTTACCTGGTATTGGTGCTTCAATTCTTACATCTTTAGCAGCTAATGCTAAAGCAATTTCTTTTGATAAACCAGATATCTTAGACATCTTAGTTCCTGTTTTAATTTGTAATTCAAATTGAGTAACAGATGGTCCTTCATGAACTGCTACTACTTTACCAATTATTTGGAAATCAGCTAATACTCTTTGTAATGCTAATGTAGTATTCTTTATAAAGTCATCTGAATTAGTTTTCTTTTCTTTTTTAAGTTTATTTAATACATCATCTAACTTAGGTAATTGATAATTAGAATTGATAGATATAATTGGTACTTGTTGTACTGGAGTTTCTTCCTCTACTTTTGGAGGTTCTTCTTGTTTGTGTTTTAATTCTTCAGTAGATTTAATAACAATCTTATCTGGATCAAATTCTTCTTCATCTTCTTCAGTTTGATCATATAATTTAGCACTTGCAATTTCTTTTTCTTCACGTGCTTTTTTCTTTTCTAATCTTCTTTCTTTATTTTCTTCTCTAGATTCTTTAATCATTTTACCAATTGCATCAAATATATCTGAGAAATCAATATCAATAAGTAATAATAATCCAATTAATCCTATAATTACATATATTACATATGATCCAACAGGACCTGAGAATGATATAGTTAACCATGAGAATAATATACCTATTACTCCACCACCTGTTGAACTTATATTTGTATAAGCATTATCAGATATAACTATTAAATAATTATCAGCAAATGCTTTAAATGCATCACTTAAACCAACACCTGTATTTAATAGTCTTATATTCATTAAACTTAAGAATGATATTACTAATAAATATAATCCTAATAATCTTCTATTAAAGAAATTTGGTACATTACCTCTTATTAGCATATATATACCTAGTAATGATAGTAATATCATGAATATATAATAATGATTTCCATTTAAAAATATACCAATATTTTTAAAGAAATGTCCGATTGGGCCAAAGTCAAATAATCCAATTACACCAATTAAGATAAAAATAATTCCTGTTATTTCAACAGAAAATTTAAACTTAGCTGATGTTCTCCTTCTTCTTCTCTTCTTTGCCATCATAAACCACCTATTTTAATTATACTCCAATTAAGCAATATATTAAATTGAAAAGGCTTTATTTAACGTAAAATAGCATGTTATTTAACATGCTATTTTATCTGATTTATTTGGTATTTTTCTTAACATTTTTACAGATTTTAATCTCTTACTTCTTTTTGTTTGTAATTCTTCTAATTTTTCATCAATTACGCCTTTAAAATTTTCTAGTGTTTCTATTCTATTATCGATTTCATCAAGTTCCATTTCTTCAGGATTAACTGATGATTCTAAGCTTTTACAATACTCTAAGTATGCTTGATAATCAGCCATTGTATATCCCATATAAAACCCTCCTTGTACTCTATTAATAGTATGAGTTTTATAATTTTGCTACTAAAAAAGACAAGTTTTATTAACTTGTCTTATTTGTTAATCTTTTCAATTTTAGTTTTACCACCCATGTAAGGTTGTAATGCTTTTGGAATAAGAATTGATCCATCTTCTTGATAATTGTTTTCTACAACAGCAATTAATCCTCTTGGAGATGCAACAACTGTATTATTTAAAGTATGAGCATAGTAGTTTTCTTTTTCACCTTTAACTCTAATACCTAATCTTCTTGCTTGTGCATCAGTAAGGTTAGAGCATGATCCAACTTCAAAATATTTTTGTTGTCTTGGAGACCATGCTTCAATATCACATGATTTATATTTTAAATCTGCTAAATCACCAGTACAACAAATTAATTGTCTAACTGGTACATCTAGTGATCTGAAATATTCAACAGTCATCTTCCACATTTTTTCATACCATTCATCTGATTGTTCAGGTTCACATACTACAACCATTTCTTGTTTTTCAAATTGATGAACACGATAAACTCCTCTTTCTTCAAGTCCATGTGCTCCACCTTCTTTTCTAAAACATGGTGAATATGAAGTCATAGTATATGGTAAGTTTTCTTTCTTTAACATTTGATCTTTAAATTTACCAATCATTGAATGTTCAGATGTACCAATTAAGTATAAATCTTCACCTTCAATTTTATACATCATTGCTTCCATTTCAGTAAATGACATAACTCCTGTTACAACATCTGATCTTATCATGAATGGAGGAACACAGTAAGTGAATCCATGATCAATCATGAAATCTCTAGCGTATGAAATCATTGCTGAATGAAGTCTTGCAATATCTCCCATTAAATAATAGAATCCTTCACCAGAAGTTCTACCTGATGAGTCTTTATCTAATCCATCTAAATCACATAAGATATCTCCATGATATGGAATTTCATATGGAGGTACTACTGGATCTCCAAATCTTTGAGCTTCTACATTTTCAGTGTCATCTTTTCCTACTGGAACATCATCTGCAACAATGTTTGGAATAACCATCATTTTTTCTTTAATAGTAGCAGCTAATTCTTCTTCTTTTTTAGTTAAAGCATCTATTTCTTCTCCCATTTCAGATACTTTCTTCTTTGCTTCATTAGCTTCATCTACTTTTTTATCTCTCATTAAAGAACCAATTTCAGCACTTATTTTATTTTTTTCAGCTCTCATTTCATCCATCTTTAATTTAGTATCTCTATATTCAATATCTAAATTATAGATTTCATCTACTAATGGTAATTTTTCATCTTGAAATTTCTTTTTAATATTTTCTTTTACTAAATCTCTATTTTCTCTTATTAATTTTATATCTATCATATTTATTCATTTCCTTCCTTAAATTCTTCAAATCTATATTTTTGTTTTATTTCTGGATATTTTTCATGGTCTACTTCTGACATGAACATATCTAATGGTCTTGCTGCATATTCAACACCTACAATGCAATCTGTTTTATATAATGGTCTATAGATCATTAACGAGACTCCATCTTCAGTATGTTTTGCAGTACCAATTATTTCATATAAATAACCTGTAGGATTATTTTTTAATTCTTCTTCAGTCATTTTTTCTCTTTTAAAATGTTGTACTATAGTACCTGATTTAAAGTTTCTTTCCATTTGAATTCTCCTTTTGTTCTTCTAATAATGCTTTAGAATATTCTTTCTTAACTGATTCAATCATTTTTGCTAAATCATTTAATTCTTCTTCACTGAATTTAGGATCCATTTTCATTAATTGTTGTTGTAATCTTAATTCATGTAATTTCATTTTCCATACATCTACCATATTTAATTCTTCTGGCATATACTTACCTCTTTTCTAAAATAAAAAAAGAATGATACCTAAGGAGTGCATATGCACGGTACCATCCTATTATTTTACTCTATTATCTTTAACGGAATTATCCGGGATGTTTTCATCCACTCATAGGTAGATTCATATATACTTGTTAATTCGTTTTCACCAACCACGAACTCTCTAAATAACTCATATAAATTACTAGTCCTAATCAATGTATTTACATATATAATTATAACATTTATTAATTATAATTCAACTACTTTTTATAGTCTTCTATTGCTTTAATAATACCTTTATATGGTAATGTAACACATGTTCTTCTATTAGCTTGTTTATATGTTTCATCAAATACTACTGCATCTTTAAAATCTTTTGCTTCGTATTCTTCATCATTTAACATCTTAGTAAAATTATTAATATAATCTAAAGCTTCATCTATATCCATACCTATTAAATTTTGAATCATGATAGATGTAGATGCAGTAGATATAGCACATGCTTCTCCACTGAATTTAATATCTTCTATCTTATTATCATTAAATTTAATAAATAAGTTAATGTTATCTATACAAGATTCATTGTTGGAATTAACTTTAACATATCCTTCAACATCATCAGTCACTCTATTAACAGGATTTTGATAATGTTCTAATATTACTTCTCTTTTTGTACTAGAATCCATTTAAATCATCTCACTTATTATTTTATTTTTATCACTTAATAATTCTACTAATTTATCTATTTCTTCTTTTGTATTATAGAAATATAAACTAATTCTTAATGTATTTCTTACTCCTATTAAATCTTTTAATAGTTTGTCACAGTGATTACCTGTTCTTACACATATATTATATTTATTTAAATAATATCCTACATCTTGTGGGAATATATCATCTATAGTTACAGCAATTATTCCTGATTTAGTATTAGGATTAATCACTTTAATATGTTCTATATTAGATAATTTAGATACTAAATATTCTTTTAATTCACATTCATATTCATGTATTTTATCTAATCCTATAGATTCAATATATTTAATTGCTGATGCTAATCCTATAGCACCTGCTATATTAGGTGTACCAGCTTCAAATCTAGTTGGAGCTTCTTTTAAATATACTTCATCAACTGAATCAAATGATTCATTCATACCTCCACCAAATTCAACAGATTTAAATTCATCTATTAATGATGGTTTAATATATAAAACACCTATACCTGTAGGCCCACATAATTTATGTCCTGAAAATGCTAAGAAATCTATATTAGATTCTTTAACATCTGTTTTTATATGAGGAACACTTTGTGCTCCATCTTCAACAACTAATATACCTTTTGAATGTGCTAATTCACATATTTCTTTAATAGGTCTTATATCACCTATTACATTTGTAATACCTGCTAAAGATATTACTTTAGTATTATCAGTTATACTATTTTTTATATTATCTAATGATAATGTTAAATCGTCATTTAATTCAATAAAACTTACTTTAATACCATTTGTTTTAGCTAAATTAAACCATGGTAATACATTAGATGCGTGTTCTGATTTAGTTATTAATACTTCATCATCTTTATTTAAATGATCTTTAAAATAACCATCTACTATCATGTTTAGAGAATCAGTTGTACCTTTAGTAAACACGATAGATTTTTCATCTGCATTTATAAATTTAGCTACAGTTAATCTTGCATTTGCATATGCTTGATCTGCTTTAAATGATAAATCATATTCACCACGATGAATATTAACAGAATAATTCTTATAATAATCATCTATAGCATCTATTACTACATTAGGTTTTAATGTAGTAGCAGCATTATCAAAATAAATTAAATTATCATTTATTATAGGAAAATCTTCTCTATTCATGATATACACCCTTTCAATGTTTTTAATTATACAATTTTATTAAAAAAGATGCAATTATATGCATCTTTTTTATTACATACTTTGGAATGTTTGTAAGATTGAAAGTACTAGTAATGCCATAACTCCGGCACCTGTAAATACTAACATCTTCATTGTTTGTGATTCCATGTGATCTAGTCTATTCTTATATCTTTCTTCACGAGCTTTTTGTTGTAATGAAGAAACGTTTTTAGAGAATGCTAATAATTGTTCTTGTTTATGTTCTTGTTTACCTAAACCTAAACGATATAATAAACGCATCATACGCATTGAATCTCTAACAGGGAAATCTTTAGCGAAATCCATATATGGTTGAATAGAAGAATCACCTGCATTGATTTTTTCAATCATATCTCTTAAACCATCTTGGAATATTTCAGGTGCATCACCTACAGATTTACCAAGAGCAACTGGAACTGTATAGTGTTGTACTAGAATTTCTAGGTTCTTTAAGTAATATGGTAATTGATTATCAATTAAATGTAAGTGTCTTTTATAATATTTCTTTAATTGAACATAGTTCATTTTAAATGCACCAATCATTAATGCTACGCATATAACCATTGCTACACCATTGAAATTATTGATGAAGAATATTGCTCCACCTAATCCTGCATATAATGCCATTTTTAATCTGTTATTAAATAATGCATCTATATCTACAGCATCTCCATATCTTGCTTTACAATAGAAAGCAAAATCATCTTCTTTTAATTTTTGGAAATAAATAGCGTTGTCATCTACGAATTTCATAACACTTACGCCACCTATATGTTGCATAACATATAAGATAACAACAGCCATTATAAATATTTCTACATATACTTGACCTGACATATTATTCAACCCCCGTATCTTCGTTATAGAATTTTTCACCACTTATAATAAAGTATGAATTAATTGCTACAACAGCATGAAGCATGAATTGTACATATAATTTATCAATCATTGATTTATAATTATCCTTCATTAATACTTGGATTAACATTGGTAAGAAATATAAGGCAATACCAAATCCAATGAATTTCTTATGTGATGCAGATCTATCCATCTTATCACGATATACACCTTCAACAAGTGTATCAATGTCAGACATCATGTTTTCAAGTGATTCACCAGTATCTTGTGCACCTTCTTTTGTAATTTGATTGAATAATTGATGCATGTTTTTAACCATATAATATGGATATTTCTTATTAAACCATTCAATAGCTTCATCAATTGTACCATTTTGATATGACATATCAATCATTTTAGCTACATCTGATAAAACTGGATCTTCTAAGATACCTGAATCTCTACAACCTTCAAGTGATTTAACAAATGATTGAGTTGTATTAAATTCATTAATAACGTTTGAACAATAAGTTTGTATTTGTTCAAATATAAATTCTGCAAATTCTCTATTTGCTTTTAAGAAATGTAAGTAAGGAATAAACATTATTGCTACAATTGCATATAAAATTGCAAATGGAATACTATAAAAATACATCCATCCAATTACAGCAAATAATCCACCTATTAATACAACTTCTGATGTATATTCTTTAACAGTATATGCATGACCTAATTGTTTAGTCTTTTCTTGTACTTCAGTAAATGAATATGGTGCATATTTGTTATATAATTTTGCAATTGTTTGACCTAAATGGTTTGCGGCACTTACACCGTTTGAGTTTCCATCTTTACTTTGTTGTTGTCTGTATGAAAGAACAAATAAAGGGACTACAATTAAAACCATTAATTCCATCCAGTATATTTGCATAGAATCATATTCCTTTCTTATCTATTTTTATTAAGCAGCAGCTTGTGTTGATTGTGCTGCTTGAACAGCTTGTAAATTTTGTGTAGCTTGAATTGCACCAGCAGGTGCTTTCATCATTACTCCATCAACAACAGGTTTTGGAATAGCACTTTGTGCTTGTTGTAATGGATTAACAGGTTGTTGTCCAGGTGCTGTTGGAACAGCTATTTTTTGAGGTTGTGCTGGAACAGCAACTTGTTGAACTTGTTGTTGTGGTTGTACTGGTGCTGCTTGAACTTGTGCAGCTGCTTGAGCTTGCGCTACAGGTTGGGCAGGAGCTTGTGTTGGTACTGCTTGAGGAGCAGCTGTATTTCCACCTTGTGCTGTAACACCAGTTGCATCAGCCATCTTTTGAGCATCAGTTTTTTCACTTTGTGAAGCTGAAGCCTCAGAAGTCTTTTCATCATTCATTCCAAAAGGATCTTCTTCATTAGTTGGATGTCTAAGTTCCTCATCACTTGGTCCTTTTGTCTTTTCAACTTTCTTTTCTTCTGCAGGTTTTTGAGAAGCAGCTTCTTCAGCACCTTCTCCACCATGTTCAGCAGCATATTTTGCAGCTTCAACATTTGTATCTTCATATCCTTCATTACTTGGACCTAAACCAAATTCATCTTCAGCAACTTCAACGTTACCGATAGCTAAATAATTTCTTAGGTACTTAGTTGGATTTCTTAAAACTACCTTACCATCAAGAGATTTTTGATAAAGCAAATTACATTTTGCTTTATTGTCTTCATCATCTACGTAGAATTCACATACTTCAATAATTTCACGTTGGAATCTACCTAAACGTTTACTAAAGTAACCTTTAACATATATACCAATTTGAACATATCTATGGATAGATCCAACGAATTGTTCAATATCTTGTGAACTTTCAAGTAGTGAGTACATACGCATTGGGATAGCTGTTGCACGGTCAGCATGGATTGTTGACATTACGTGGTGACCTGATGATATAGAGTTACGTACGGCCATAACTGCTTCACCAGAACGAACTTCGGCAAGTAGAATCCAAATTGGGTTTTGACGCATGCAGGCTACTAATGCTTCTGTATATGACGCAATGTTATTTGTTTTCATTGCAACTATATCTCTTTGTGGGAAAATCTTATCTAAGTGAAGTTCTAGTGTATCCTCTATAGATATGATTTTTTCATCTTCTTTAGTCTTACTAGCTAAATACTTAACAAGTTCGGTTTTACCTGAACCAGTTTCTCCGGCTACCATGATATTTGCATGACCATGGATACATTTAATTAAGAAATCATGTAATTTAGCAGTAATATATTGTTCATTTATTAATTTATCTTTATTTAATCTGATCTTAGCTGGTGTCTTACGAATAAGGCAAGCTATACCATTTGTTGCGATTGAATCATGTACGAAATTCATACGAAGTTCAGCAGATTCAGCATCGAGGAAAGGATGTGCCATGTTAAAGGTTTTACCCATAACGTTAGAACATTGGAAAGCTAACTTTTCCATAAATGCATTATTAATATTTGGTCTATCAACTAAGAAAATACCTCTAGTTAAAGTTTTTAACCAAACTTGTCCACCATTAGAGTACGATATATCGGTTACATCATCATCTTCAAGAAATTCATTAAGTGGACCAAAGTCCATTTGGTCAAATATTGAATTTAACATTTAACTCTCCCCTTTCTATTCCGTTAAAAACTTATTTTAATCTGGAATAATTGACTTAGATTGATTTTCAATCATTGCTTGTAATGTTTTATTTACTATTTCAGTTTCACCTGGATTTTCAGAATATCCAGCATTTCTAGGAACTGGAACGAATTCACATCCAAGCATATTAGCTTTATTTAATAATTCAAATACTTCCATTGGTACTGAGAAATAAATATATCTTGGATTAGGTTGTTGTCCATCTTGAGTATTTAAGAAAACATCTAAGCCATCTTTATCAACAACACCTAGTACTTGAATACTCTTAACAAATTGAGCATATATTAATTTCTTTTGAGAATCTGGTTTCATACCATCTTTTTCAGCAAATGTAGCATTTGCTTGAAGATAAATATCAATATAGTTACCAGACATTATTGAGTTTCCATATGATTTGTGGAAATCAGTTTCTAGTTTATAAATAGTATATCCATCAGGAATATTTGTTAACCATGTTTCTTCAGATACAGTTTCATTTGTTAATGCTTCATTATAGAAGAAACTATTTTGTGAAATTGTATATCCTTTTTGTACATATTTACCTATAATCTTATTTTTATTTTGAACAAGATTATCTCCATCACTTGAGATAAATGTACCAGATATATCAACTTTTCCAATCATATTACTTGTTATTTCAGTTTTTTCTTTAAGTTGTTCTGTTGCATATGGTAAACTACTTGGTTTAATTGCAGCAGTTATCATATAACTATAAATAACATATATTACTATTATTAATGCAATAATAAGTAAGAATGTTAAAGTATTTGGATTAGAAAAGAATCTTTTAATATTTGTTTTTAATTTAGCCATGTCCATATCTAATCACCATCCTTACACTTCTATTACTTGATCAGTAATATATGATCTTAAATAAGAACTTGATACTCTAGTATTAGAATCACTATTTTGTTTAGTATAATTAGCATTATGTAATACTGGTATAATCTTAACATTTAGTTGTTGAGCATCATATAGTAATAAATAGTTTTCTTCATCAACAGCAAATAATAGCTCGGCTGGATTACCATTTGCAGTACCATGTTTTAAAATATTATTTCCTTGATTATCTTTAACAGCTAATACTCTTATACTTTCAATGAATAAACCAAATATTGCTAATTGATTATCGTCTTTATCGTCGCCTTCTTTTCCATCATCTGCTTGTAAATATAAATCGATATAATCACCAGCAGATATAGAGTTTGAATATGTTGTTTCTTGGTCAACTGCTAATCCATAGATTGTATAACCATCATCAATATTTGCAAAACCTGCATCTGGCATTTGTTCTGCAGTTAATAACATATCTGTGTAAAATAAACTACCAGCAGGAATTGTTGTTTTATATGTTGAATATTTACCAATTACCTCTTCACTTGATTTAACTAAGTTAGCAGCAACATTAACATAGTCAGATGATACTTTAATATTACCTATCATCTTAGATGTTATAAATGTTCTTGCTGGAATTGATTCTTTAGCATATGGAATTGTAGATGGATCTATAGCTTTATTAATTCTATAGTTATATCCAACTATTAAAGTTCCTATACAAATTAAAATACCAAATAATGTTACAGTATTTTTATTTCCTAATAAACGTTTTAATTGTGAATTGCCTTTTTTTACTTGTTGTGCCATATTATCACTCCCATAATAACCTATAAAAGGACATATTTATCCTAACCACTTACCCTCTACTATGTTAATTATAGCACACCAAAATTATTTTTTAAACTGAAAAAGGAGCTTTTATGATAAAATAAATACAGGTGATGTCAAATGACAAAAAAAAGCAATATTTTAATGAATTTTATTTATTCTTTTTCGATATTTATTGTTACTTCACTTTTAACAACTTATGTAGGAAGTATTATTAAAAATAAAATATTTGGTTATATTTTAGGATATCTTATTGCTATACTGCTTTTATATATTATATATAGAAAAAAGATTAAATTTGACTTTAAAAATTTTAAAGACGATTTTAAAAAATATGGATTAAATGTATTTATCGTTTCATCTATTTTAATAGTACTAGAAGTAGCTTTATCTTTATTATTCCAACATTTTGGTCTTAATTCAGCAAATCAATCATATGGTATTGATTTAATTAATGAAAATAAATTTATGATTCTTTATTGTGTTTTATTATCTCCAGTATTTGAAGAATTATGTTTTAGATTACCATATCATTATAGTACTTCTAATAAAATACTAACTTATATTGTATATTCATGTATATTTGCTTTTACTCATTTAATGGGTATAACTGATTTAATATCTTTAGTATATGTTATTCCATATTTATTATTAGCATTTGGTGTTGGATATGGTTTTTACAAATCAGATAATATATTAATGTCAACTATGATTCATATAATTAATAATTCATTAGCAATTATGTTAATATTAATATAGGTGGATATATATGGAAGATAAAAAGGAAAAGAAAATATCTACTAAAACTAAAATATTTATTATAGTCGGAATATTATTATTTATAGTATTTGGTATTCTTTGGGCTAGATTTATATCTACAAGAGGTATTATTGTTAAAGAAATAAAAGTAGATAATACTACTCTTCCTGAAGAATATGATGGATTAAAAATAGTTCAATTTACTGATGTTCATTATGGAAGTACTATTCATAAAAAAGAAATGGAACATATAGTAGAAACTATAAATAAACAAAATGCTGATATAGTAGTATTTACTGGTGATTTAGTAGAACGCGGTGTTACTTTAAATGAAGATGAAGTTAATAGTCTAACTGAATTATTAAATAAGATAGATGCTAAAGTAGAAAAATATGTTGTAAAAGGAAATCATGATTTTGATTCTACATATTTTGATGATATTATTCCTAAAACAAATTTTATATTATTAAATAATTCATATGATTATTTCTATAAAGATTCTAATACACCTATTGTAATGGTAGGATTAGATGATTATTGGAAAGGTAAACCAGATTATAAAAGTGCATTTAGTTTTAAAGAAGATTTTGAAGAAATGCCTTATACAATTTTACTATTACATGAACCTGATCAAATAGATTATATTGAAGATAATAAATTTGATTTAGCTATGGCTGGGCATTCACATTTAGGACAAGTTAGATTACCATTTATTGGTGCTTTATATACACCATATGGTGCTAGAAAATATACTGATTCACATTATATAGTAAATGGTAGTAATTTATATATAGATGGTGGTTTAGGAACATCTACATTAAAATTAAGATTTTTTAATAAACCTTCTATATCACTTTATAGATTTTATACAAAATAAAAAGAGCTATTTATTAGCTCTTTTTTTATTGTTTGTTCTTTGATCAGATAATATTTCTAATAAGTCATGTTTACCAACAATAGGTATATTTGTTTGAGAATATGAATCTACTGTTAATGTATTTGTAATACTTATTATATATATTGGTCTATCATTTACTTCAGGAAAATCTCCTGTTAAGAAATACATACCATGATTACGTTTAAATCCAAACATATTACCTAATGCTTGATTATATGTTGCTACTGATGGATAACCTATGTTTATCTTAGGTCCATCTTCTGTATCTGTTACATATAAACCTATTATTTCAAAATTAGAATCTTTTATTAAATCATCTTTTTCTACATCACTTATAATAGGAACTATTTTAATTTTTTCTCCAGGTATATATCCTGCCATATTATCACCTACTCAATCATTCCAAGAACTACTACATTCTCTTCTGCTTTCTTATTTGCAACACCTTTATATGTTTCAGCAAATGTTTCTACATAATATCTAAAATCTGCTTCATTGTTATAAGCAATTATATTTTTTAATAATTTTTGATATTTAGGATCATATCCTATAGCTTTTTGAGCAAGAGCTAAAATTGGTTTTCTAGATATTAAAGCTTCTTTTAATTCCATATTAAATCCTACATCAGGTTCAGTTAATTCAACAACTATTACATCACAGTTGGCTATCATATCTTTATAATATTTATCTTTATTTTCTTCACTTCTAGAAAATACTAAAGTATGATGTGATAATATATTACTTCTTAATACAGGTAAATATATTAAGTTATTATAATCACATTTACTAGAATGAATAAAATATATATTTAAACCTCTTGCCATATTCTTCACCTTAAATAAATTATAACATATTATTTGAGAAATTGTATATTTCATGTTAATATAATCTCGAAGAAAGGAGTTAATTGACATGGACGTTATTGGAGTTGTTGTAGAATATAATCCTTTTCACAATGGACATTTATATCAAATAAATAAAATAAAAGAATTATATCCTGAATCAATTATAGTTATTTGTTTAAATGGTTATTTCTTAGAACGTGGTGAAATATCTATAGAAACTAAGGAAGAAAAAACTAAATTAGCACTTAAATATGGAGCTGATGTTGTTATAGAATTACCTTTTGTATTTGGTTCTAATTCAGCTGATATATTTGCAGATGCTGCTGTTACTCTTTTAAATAATCTACATATTAATAAATTAGTATTTGGATCTGAATTAAATGATGTTGATATATTAACTTCTTTAGCTAATAAACAATTAGATAAATCTTTTGATAAAGATTTAAAGAAATATTTAGATGATGGTATTAATTATCCTACTGCTTTAAATAAAGCTTTAGGATATAAAATAGATACACCTAATGATTTATTAGCTATATCTTATATTAAATCTATATTAAAAAATAAATATAAAATAGAACCTATTAGTATTCAAAGAACTAATGGATATCATGATAATGCCTTATATGATGATATAGTATCTGCATCTAATATAAGAGCAAGAATTCAAAATAAAGAAGATATATCTAGATATATACCTGAAGGTAATATCTTACCTATTAACTATGATTTATATTTTAATTTATTAAAACATAAAATCATTACTGAAGATAATTTAGAAAAATATTTAACTGTTGATGAAGGTTTAGATAATAGATTAAAAAAAGTTATTAATGAATCTCATAATATAGAAGAATTAATATCTAAGACTAAATCTAAAAGATATACTAGAAATAGAATTATGAGAATGTTTATTCATATTCTTATAGGTTTAACTAAAGATGATAAAAATTATTTAGTAAAACCTGAATATGTAAGATTATTAGGTTTTAATGATAGAGGTAAAGCTTTATTAAATGTAATAAGAAAGAATACCGAATTACCTATTATTACTAAATATAGAAATATAGATTCTAAAATAAAAGAATATGAAATGAAAGCTGCTGCTATTTATAGTATGCTTACAAATGAAGATGTATTAAAATTTGAAAATAATAATAAACCAATTAAAAAAGAAGATTAATAAATCTTCTTTTTATTTTAGAATGAATCAATGTTGATTCTAACTTTTTTGATATTCATGTTATAAGCAGCAGCTTGAATTAATACTCTTAAAGCTGAAGCCATTTTACCATTTCTACCAATTACAGTACCCATGTCTTCGTCTGAAACAAGTATTTCTAATTGAATTACTTCTTCATCACCTAAGAATTCTTGTACTTTAACCATTTCTGGATCTTTTACTAAAGATTTTACTAAATTTTCAGTAAAAGTAATTAAATTTTCATGCATATTCCAATTACCTTCTTACTATTTAGTCTTTTTAGATTCTTTATACTTAGCCCATACTCCAGTTGCAGTTAAAATACTTTTAACTGTATCAGTTGGTTGAGCTCCTTTATTTAACCATTCAATTGTTTCAGCTTCTTTGATAGTATATTTATCTTCTGCTTTAGTAGGATTATAAGTACCAACTTGATCAATAAATCTTCCATCTCTTGGAGATCTAGAGTCAGCAACTATAATTCTGTAGAAAGGATTTCTTTTAGCACCCATTCTTTTTAATCTTAATTTAACAGCCATGAATTACGCCTCCTTCATTTCATTTAGTATATTATCATGTATAAAAAAGAAAGTCAACCTTTTTTGGTTGACTTATTGCTTTTTAGTTGTAGTTGTTGTATATGGTGTTATTTCTTTTTCTTCATATACTTTATCTATAGTATTTTGTGCATATATAATTGCATCTTCATCTGGTAACATGACTGATGCATTTGCTCCACCTACTGCAAAGCAAGGACGTGTAGCAGATGTTCCATTTGTACTAAATGAAGTGAATGTGAAGTTTGGATTTTTCTTCATTTCTTTTTTAGCAAATTTATACATATCTTCAGTAGACATATTTGTTATTACTCTACCTTCAAGTGATTTAATAATACTATTTAATTTAGTTATAGAATCTAGACTTAATGTTTTCTTAATAATTGCTTCTAATACTAACATTTGATTTGAGCCTCTTGTTTTATCACCTTCAGCAAGAGTTTTTCTATGTCTTGCAAATGCAAGAGCTTGTTCACCATTTAATTTTTGTTTACCTTTGTTTAAACAAATTAAATCACCTTCTTCAAATGAACGTTTACTATTTTGTTCACAGAAGGATTTAGGAACATTTACTTCTATTCCACCTAATGAATTAACTATCTTCATAAATGAAGTAAAGTTAATTCTAACATAATAATCTATATTAACATCATATAAATTATTTAATGTTTTAACTGATTCTTCTACTCCATATATACCTGCATGAGTAAGTTTATCTTTCTTACCTTTACTTGCAAGTGTTATGTAGTAATCTCTTGGTGTAGAAACCATTAATATTTGATTTGTATTAGGATTAATAGTTAATAATATATTAACATCTGATCTTGCACTTGATGCAACATTACCTGATGTATCTATACCACTTATATATACAGTAAATGGTTCTTTTGTAATATCTTTATCTGTTTTTAATGTTTGTACTGTATCAGTTACTTCTACAGTATATATTAATCTTAAAGACTTTGCTATTTCAGGATATTCTTCTAAAGCAATATCATAATAAGATTTATTCATAAATATTGCATTAGCATCTTTATTTTCTAATTTATCTAATAATTCTTTTAAACTATCTGATGGTATATCAGTATAATTAAATTTCTTAGATAATTTATCTAATGCTTGATTAGTAGTTTTAGTTTCATTTGTATTTAAATAATATACATATCCATCTACTATATCTTCAGGTTCTTTATACATAGAATCATCTAATACATATAAACCAAATGATTCAACTCTAAAACCTGTATCTGTAATAGTACTTAAGAAATTTAAGAATGTCATGCCATATACTAATACTAATATTTCAAATATATATATCAAGAATGAAATAAAAGTAAATATATTCTTTATCCATGTTCTTAATCTTCTTTTATTTAATATTCTTACTATTATAAACACTATTATAAATAGTACTATTCCAACTATAGTTAAATATTTCCAATCAAAGAAATCATTATAAATAACCATACCAAAAGTAAATACAGTTAATATAATAAGTAAAAAAGATACTAATTTATAGAATAGTAAATGTTGTTTCTTTACTTTTTTCTTTTTAACTGGTTTATTATTTTGTTGATTATTCTTAGTTTTTACTTTACCATTTATAGCTTTATCTGAATAAGAATTCATAATATCACCTGCTCATATATTTTAACATAAATAATAATTATTATCTTTAATCTAAGATATATTTAACATTTATAGACATTCTTTTAACTATTCTTATTATCTAGATATTTATAATTAATATTATTACTATTAGTAA
>CAMOID010000017.1 GCA_946615975.1 uncultured Caryophanales bacterium | reverse complement strand
GCTAAACCAGCTGAAAGAAAACTTTCTACTAATGCTAAATTAAAGAAAGTATCAGTTAATACTGGTAAAATTAGTCCATCATTCGATCCTGATAAAAAAGAATATACTATTTATGATATTTCAGATACAGTTAAATCTATTATATTCGACTATGAATGTGAAGATGTTAATTGTAATGGTGTTCATATTGATGGTGGTGTATCTGTTACAGGAGAACAAAAAGTTGAATTAAATATTGGTGAAAATACAGTTACATTAACTTCAACTGCTGAAGATGGAACTAATCAAGCTAAATATACTTTTACAGTATTTAGAGGAGAAACAGCATATAATTCTGCTAAATTAAAATCTTTAGTAATTGGAGAATATGAATTATCTCCAAAATTTAAACCTGATACATATGAATACACATTATCTATACCTTATTCATTAGTAACATTAGCAACTGCTGTTACATATGAAGCAGAAGACGAAAATGCTACAGTAGAAATTAAAGGACATGATAATTTAGTTGTAGGTGAAAATACTATTTCAATTAAAGTAACTAATGTATTAGATACTGAAACTAAAGAATATAAAATTGTTGTTACAAGATTAAATGATCAAGATATCATTGTTAAAGCTTATAAAGATGGAATTATTACATTCTTAGATGCTAATCAAGAAAAGAAAGAATTAACTGAAGAAGAATTTGAAAAACAATATCCAGATGAATGGGCTAAAATTAAAAATAAAACTTATGAATTTGATGAAGATGGAAATATAAAAGTTCCAGAAGAATCAAATGAAGAAGTTAAAGAAGAAAAGAAAAAATCAAAGACTTGGTTAATTATATTATTAATCGTTCTTGGTATTATTGTAATTGGTGTTTCAGGATTCTTTATCTTTAGAAAGAAACCAGAAGGAAAAGATAAAAAGAATAAAGATAAAAAAGATGAATCTACTGAAACTAAGGAAGAAACAAAAGAAGATAATATCGAAGTAAAAGAAGTTGAAGAAGAACCAACTGAAGAAGATGACTTATTAAATCTATCTGATTCAGATGAAATCAATATTAATATAAGAAGAAATCCAGATGCTGATTTAGATTATGATGTAGAAACTGAAATTGAATCAGTAGAACATACAGCAGCTAGAAGAAACTTAGATGATACAGTAGATATTGATGAAGCATTATCAGATTTAATGAGTACAAGACAATATAATTTTGATGATGAAGACGAAAAGTAAGCAAAAATGCTTACTTTTTTCATTAATAGGTGTAAAAATGCCTTGCAACTATCGTTTTTATGTAATATAATACTATTGATGTTTGAGAGGAGGGAAGTAAAAATGACAAGAGTTGAAGTAAAAAATGGTGACATTAATGGTGCATTAAAAAGATTCAAACTTAAGGTAGCAAAGAGCGGTGTCCCTTCTGAATTAAAGAAACACAAAGAATATACAAAACCAGGCGTTAAAAGACGTGAAGAGAAAAAAGAAATGATTAAGAATTCTCGTAAGAGAAATAGAAGAGGATAGTAAATCCTCTTTTTTTATGTTATATTATACCTAGAAAGAAGATGTATTATATGTACGAACAAATTAAAAAAGACATGGTTGAAGCTATGAAAAGTGGAGATAAATTCAAACTTAATGTAATTAGAATGCTTAAATCCGCTATTATGTTAAAAGAAATAGAAGTTAAACCTAATGAATTAACTGATGATGATACATTAGCAGTAGTTAAATCAGAAGTTAAGAAAAGAAAAGGTTCAATTGAAGAATTTGAAAAATATGGAAAATTAGATCAAGTAGAAGATTTAAAGAAAGAAGTAGAAATCTTATCAGTATATTTACCTGAAGAATTATCTGAAGAAGCATTACTTCAAATTATTGATGAAGGAATTAAAGAAGTTGGTGCTGAATCAATTAAAGATATGGGTAAAGTTATGAAATATGTAACTGAAAAAGCAGGCGCTGCTGCAGATATGTCTAAAGTATCAGTACTTGTTAAACAAAAATTAGCTTAAGAAAACACTTCTAGTGTTTTTTTATTGCCCAAAATATTATATAATAATGTATATATAGAATGGAGTGATAATATGTTATTAGCAAATGAAATTATACCTCGTTCAGCACATGATGTATTACCTTCAAGTGCTTATAATTTATTTACTGATATAGTACCTATGTTAATACTATTTATAATAGTTGCTATTGTATTACGAGTAATAACTAATTTATATAGTCACTCAAAGTTTGATTTTTATCATGATTTAAAAACATTAGTATATGTTCTATATGTATTTTTATTATTCTTATTTGTAACAACAAAAGACTTTCAAAGTTTTTCTAATAACTTTATACCTTTTAAAGAAATATTTAGATATAAGAATATTCAAGATCCATTATTTATTTGGAATATAGGTGGTAATATTTGCTTATTTGTACCATTTGGATTTATAGTTGCTGATTTAATTAATTTAAAATCAGGTAAACATTCTTTTTGGTTATCTACATTAACAGTATTTATTACTTCATTATCAATTGAAATAATTCAAACTTTTATTGGTAGAAGTTTTGATATAGATGATATTATGTTAAATCTAATTGGTGGAATAATAGGTTATTATATATTTAGATTATTCTTCTGGTTATTTAATAAAGTTATTAAAAATAAAATAATTAAGAAGACATGTTTTACAATATTTGTTATAATAACATTTGTTGTAATTTATATATGGTTTAGGTGATTATATGAATAGATATGATATTATTGATGAATATAATGTAGACTTTGATTATTCATACTTAAATGATGTAATTAATCATACATTTGAAAAATTAGAAGTAAAAAATGCTTATTGTGACATTATATTCATAGATGATGATAAGATGCATGAAATGAATAAAGAATACCGTGGTATTGATAGAACAACTGATGTATTATCATTCGCATTAGAGGATGCTGGTACATTTATTGAAGAAGAAAGAGAATTAGGAGATATATTTGTATCTATACCTAAAATGAAAGCTCAAGCTGAAGAATATGGTCATTCAGAAAAAAGAGAATTATCTTTCTTAGTATGTCATGGTTTATTACATTTATTAGGATATGATCATACAAGATCTGAAGAGGAAGAAAAGATTCAATTTGGATTACAAGATGAAATATTAAATGATCTAGGAATAACTAGATAGAAGGAGTATATATGAAAAGTGGATTTGTATCAATTGTAGGTAGACCAAATACAGGAAAGTCTACATTAATCAATGCAATAGTAAATGAACATATTGCCATAGTATCTGATGTTGCTGGTACAACTAGAAATACAATTCAAGGTGTATATCATGGTGATGATTTTCAAATAGTTTTTGTAGATACTCCTGGTATTGCAAAAGCTTCTGATAAACTTGGAAGAAGATTGAATGAAGAATCATATTCTTCATTAGATGACATTGATTGTATATTATTTGTAGTAGATGCTGCAGGTGGTTTAGGAAGAGGAGATAAATATATTATTGATGCTCTTAAAAGAACTACAGTACCTGTTATATTAGTATTAAACAAAATAGATAGATTATCTAAAGATGGTATATTAAAAGCAATTAATATGTATAAAGATTTATATGATTTTGCTGAAATTATTCCTATAAGTGCCATGAAAGAATACAATATAGATACACTTATTGAAATAACTAAGAATTATCTTAAAGATAATGTAAAATATTATGAAGATGAAGTTATAACAAATACTAATCCTGAATTTATGATTACAGAATTAGTAAGAGAAAAGATATTAAATTTAACTAATGATGAAGTACCTCATTCAGTTACATGTGTATTATCTTCATTTAATAATAAAGCTTCTATTGCTGAAATTGGTGTAGATATTATTGTTTCAAGAGATAATTTAAAAAAGATTATAATTGGTAAATCAGGAGCTATGTTAAAAGAAATAGGAATTGAAGCAAGAAAAGATATAGAACATTTATTAAATAAACAAGTATATCTAGAATTATATGTAAAAACAGTTAAAGACTGGAGAAATAATGTTAGATATATTGATGAATTATATGAAAATCAATAGGTGAGTATATGCTTACTACAGTAAAAGGAATAGTAGTATCAGAAACACCTTTTAAAGAATCATCTAAAATACTTAATATTTATACTAAAGAATTTGGAATAATTGGAGTTATGTCTAAAGGATGTAAGAATATGAAAAGTCCTTTAAGAGTAGTTTCCCAAAGATTTAGTTATGCTGAATTTATTCTTTATTATAATGAGAATAAGATGTCTACTTTAAAAGAAGGTACCATTATAAATAATTTTAATAATATTAAATCAGATTTATTATTAATATCATATTTTACTTATATAACTGATTTAGTAACTCAAGTAGTTAAACAAAACGAATCAAAAGATATATATGATTTATATATTAATACTATATTAAAAATAAATGATGGATTAAATCCTAAAGTAATGACTAATATATTAGAAATTAAGTTATTAGATTATCTAGGATGTCCAATTAATCTTAAATCATGTTGTAAATGTGGTGGTATAAAAAATATAGTTACTATAGATCCAGATGAAGGTGGATATATATGTGCAGATTGTTATACTAATGAAATAATATATGATTCAAAAGTACAAAAAATGTTATCTATGTATTATATGATAGATATATCTTCTATATCTGAATTAAAAATAAAAGATTATATAATTGAAGATATAAATAAATTCTTAAATCAATACTATGATAGATATACAGGAGTATATATTCATAGTAAGAAATTTTTAGAAAATAATATAGACTTATAGTTTAATAAGTCTTTTTTATTTGTTATAATTATTATTAGAATAGGGATGATATGTAATGCCTCAATTTAAAAATAAAATCTCTAAAGCTATGTATTATAAAAAAAGAGAAAAAGAAATAAAAAAGCAACAAAAAGCATTAGATAAAGAAATTGAAAAAGAATACAGAGAAAAGTATCCTAAAGATCATTCAAACATATCTAATAAACTAGCTAAAAAGATGGCTAATTTCTTTGATATTCTATGGCCAGATGATGAAGAAGAAATTGATAAAGAATATGAAAGTATATTATCAGATAAAGAAAAAGAAGAACTAAAAACTATGGCTAAAGAAGAAAAGAGATTAAAGATAATAGCTGGTTCTATTATGGTCTTAACTCTTATAAGTGGCATTGCTATATTTTATTCTTATGTATATTTTAATAGAAGTCATTATGAAAAAGTTACAGCACCTATAATTAAATCTTATTTTAAAGAACATTATAATGCTGATATAGAAACAGATAATAATAGTTTTATTTGTTATGATGAAAAAAATGATAAAGGTGAAACTGAAGAAAAATGTACTAATTTATTAATTACTACAACAAATACTAGAAAACATGTATTAACTATAGATGATAAATATATCGGTGATGATGTAAATCAAAATTCATTTAAAACATCATATATAGCAGATTTTGAAAATGCTTTTAGTAATATGGGTATTATATATGATGATGCTCAATTATCATATAAAGATTATTATCATGATTACAATTCATATTTAGATTATATAAATATATTACCTATAAATATGAAATATGAAGACATGGTTAAAACAAATAAAATAACTGTAGTTGGAAAAGTATTATATCAAGGAGAAGAAAATATAAATGATATAAGATCATATTTATCTTCTTTCAGTGATGATTCAGCTATTTATTTAATTAAATTAAATCAAGGTTTACCATATAAATTAGTAATAGTTAAAAAGAATGAAGTATTTCAAGCAAACTTTAATAATAATTTAAAAATTACAAATGATATAACTTACTATGAATTAGATAGAAATATAAATGGTACTTCTTCAGTAGAACTAAGAGATGTATCTACACATGGTATAGGAGAATCTTATTCAAACAGAAGATATGATGCAAATGCTATTGAATATGAATATAAGAATGGTCAATATTTCGAATTTGAATATGAAAGAGCATATTATAATGAACCACAAAAACCACATTATTATTTATTAAAATATTCAAATGGTAAATTTATACCTAATTTTGTATTATTTGATGGTGGTGGAAGTAACTATACTGAACAAGATAAAGAGGAATATCCATTATTTATAACAATTACATTAGGAAGTGAAACATATGTAATTGGAGATGAATCATTCGGTATAGCATTAAAAACTGAGAAAAAACAAGGATTTTTATGTAATTTAGGCTTATGTTAGTCCATTTTGTGCTATAATAAGCAAAGTGATGAGGAATATTTATGAAAGAAAATATTGTTGTTGCAATTGATGGACCTTCAGGTACTGGCAAAGGAACGCTTGCTAGATTACTTGCAGATCATTTAGGTTATTACTACTTAGATACAGGATTATATTACCGTGCTATAGCATATTTAATGTTAAGTTATCACATTGACATTGGTGCTGAAGATGAAATCATCAGATTAACTAACGATTTAAAGTTAGAAATGAAAGGTGATAGAGTTCTTGTTAATGAAGAAGAATTAGGTAATGAACTTCGTTCTATGGAAGTAAATAAACTAGTTCCTAAAGTAGCGGCTTTAACTGATGTAAGACTTATTATAAATGATAAAATAAGAAGATATGCATATGATAAAGATATTGTTTTAGATGGAAGAGATGTAACAACTGTATTATTTCCAAATGCATTACATAAAATATATATAACTGCATCTGCTGAAGAAAGAGCTAAAAGAAGATTCAATCAAATGAAAGAATCTGGTGAAGAAACACCATTTGAAGATATAGTTGCTTCTATAAAAGCTAGAGATGAAGCTGATAGAACAAGAAAATTTGGAGCTTTAACCATTGCAGAAGATGCATATGTATTAGACACATCTGATAAATCAGTAGATGAGTCATTAGAATTATTAATAAAGTATATTGAGAGGGTGAAACCTATGAATCTTAAAGATTTATATATTAATTTTATGATTGAGAAAGGACACAAACAAATACCAAGTGCTCCAGTAGTACCTGAAAATGATCCATCTGTATTATTTAATACAGCTGGTATGCAACCATTAATTCCATATTTAATGGGAACTAAACATCCATATGGTACTAGATTAACAGATTATCAAAAATGTATAAGAACAAATGACCTAGATAATATAGGTGATACATATCATCATACATTCTTTGAAATGTTAGGTAACTGGTCTTTAGGTGATTATTTCAAAAAAGAAGCTATTTCATGGAGTTTTGAATTCTTAACTAAAGTATTAAATATTCCAGTAGAAAAATTAGCTGTAACAGTATTTGCTGGAAATGATTTAATTCCATTTGATAAAGAATCACATGATTTATGGTTATCATTAGGAATACCTGAAGAAAGAATTGCTAGAACTACAGATGATAACTTCTGGATTGCTGGAGAAACAGGACCATGTGGACCTGACTCAGAAATGTTCTATTGGAGAAGTAATGATCCAGTGCCTGAAGCATTTGATACCGAAGATGAAAGATGGGTAGAAATCTGGAATGATGTATTCATGCAATTTAACAAGCATGAAGATGGTACTATTACTGAATTACCTGCTAAAAATGTAGATACAGGTATGGGGGTAGAAAGAACTACAGCAATACTTGAAGGTAAAACAGATAACTATCAATCATCAATCTGGACTCCAATTATTAATTTAATTGAAAATATATCTGGATTATCATATGAAGGAAATGAAAAATCAATGAGAATAATTGCTGATCATTTAAGAACAGCAGTATTTATCTTAGCTGATCCAGCTGGAATCAAACCTTCTAATACAGATCAAGGATATATTTTAAGAAGATTAATTAGAAGAGCAATTAGACATGCTAAAAATTTAAATATAGATATTAATTCAGATTGGGATCAAAAAATAGCTTCTGAATTAATGAATATGTATGATAATTACTATTCAGAATTAAGAGATAATAGACAAGTAGTTCTTGAAGGATTAAAAAATGAAAAAGTAAAATTTAATAGAACACTTGAAAAAGGTTTAAGAGAATTTGAAAAAGTTACAAAAGATAATAAAGATATAGATGGAGTTACAGCATTCCACTTATTCGATACATATGGATTCCCATTAGAATTAACTGAAGAATTAGCTAGAGAAAAAGGATTAAAAGTTGATGTTGATGGATATCATGCAAAATTCAAAGAACATCAAGAATTATCTAGAACTGCTTCTCAAGGTAAATTTAAAGGTGGTTTAGCTGGAAATTCAGAAATTGAAACAAGATATCATACAGCTACTCACTTACTTAATGCTGCTCTTAAAATAGTTATTGGACCTGAAGTACATCAAAGAGGATCAAATATTACAGATGAAAGAATGAGATTTGACTTCAACTGTGATCATAAATTAACTGATGAAGAAAAACAAAAAGCAGAAGATTTAGTAAATGGATGGATTCAAGATGGATTAGATGTTAGATGTGATGAAATGTCTAAAGAAGAAGCTATTGCATCTGGAGCTGAATGTATGTTCATTGAAAAATATCCTGATATTGTTACTGTATATACAATTGGTGATAATGTATCTAAAGAATTATGTGGTGGTCCACATGTTAAAAATACAAGTGAATTAGGACACTTCAAAATAATTAAAGAAGAAGCATCATCTGCTGGTGTTAGAAGAATTAAGGCTATATTAGATTAATTAGAAAGTGAGGGAGAGTTTATGAAAAAGCCAGAAATTAATAGTGAAAAAATTAAAAATGTAGCAGGAAAGGGAAAAGGATTCATTTCTGAATTTAAGGAATTTGTTCTTAAAGGAAATGTAATGGATATGGCTATTGGTGTTATCATTGGTACTGCATTTGGATCAATAGTAACATCATTAACTACTAACTTCATTAATCCATTAATTAATTCAATTGGTGGTGTAGAAGTTGGTGGATCTATTAGATTACCATGGGTTGATTATACTGGATTAGATTCAGCAGCTGTTAAAGCTTTATCAATCAATTATGGTGATTTTATAACTGCTGTTATTAATTTCTTAATCATGGCATTTGTTTTATTTATCATGTTAAAATCAGTAAATAAAATCATGACAATTGGTAAAAAGAAACAAGCTGAAGAAGCTAAAGTTGCTGAACCAAGTAAAGAAGAAAAATTACTTTCTGATATACTTGATGAATTAAAAAAACAAAATAAGAAATAAAATAAAAAACAACTATTATAGTTGTTTTTTTTATGTTATAATGAAAATAGGGTGAAAGTATATGAATATACTAGATATTATTACAAAAAAGAAAGACAAAGGTACTTTAACAAGAGAAGAATTAGAATATGCATTCATGGGATATCTTGAAAACAAGATCCCTAACTATCAAATAAGTGCATTACTAATGGCTATTGTATTAAATGGAATGGATATGTCTGAAACATTAGACTTAACAGATATTTTTATTAAATCAGGAGATCAATATAATTTATCTGATAAAATTCCTAATGTAGTAGATAAACATTCAACAGGTGGTGTAGGTGATTCTACAACATTTGTTATTGGGCCAATGTGTGCATGTTTAGGATTACATATGGCTAAGATGAGTGGAAGAGGATTAGGTTATACAGGTGGAACAATTGATAAAATTGAATCAATACCTGGTTTCAATGTTAATCCTGATAAAGAAAAATTTATTAAACAAGTTGAAGAATTAGGATTTGCATTAAGTGCTCAAAATGATGATTTAACTCCACTTGATAAAGTTATATATGCATTAAGAGATGTAACTGGAACAACTGAATCTATTCCATTAATTGCATCTTCAATAATGTCTAAGAAAATTGCATTAGGTGCAGATAACATTTTAATTGATGTTAAATTTGGATCTGGTGCTTTAATGAAAACTAGAGAACAAGCAAAAGAATTATCAAGATATTTAACTACAATTGGAGAAGCTTATAATAGAAACGTTAAAACTATTATAAGTCCAATGAGTACACCTTTATCTTATGCAATTGGTAATGCATTAGAAGTTGCTGAAGCAATAAATGTATTACATGGTAAAGAATGTCCTTTATATCATAGTTGTGTAGATATAGTTGCTACTTTATATTCTATGGCTAAAGGAGTATCAATTGAAGAAGCTAAAAAAGAAGCTAAGAAGGTTATAATTACTGGTGATGCTTTAAAGAAGTTCTATGAATTTGTTAAAGCTCAAGGTGGTAGATTAGGAGAACTTACTATATCAGATAATGTAATTAAAGTAAGAGCTCAAAAAACTGGAAGAATTGATACTATTGATGCATTAGGAGCTGCTAAGTTAGCTGCTAAATTAGGAGCATCTAGAGTTAAATTAGAAGATAAAATAGATTATAGTGTAGGTATCATGTTAAGTGTTACTGAAGGTGATACAGTTAACAAAGGTGACTTATTAATGAATCTATATGTAAAAGATTATAATCAACAATTTAGTGAATCAGACTTTGATTTTATTAATATTGTAGATCTATAAAATATAAAAGAATAAGAGGGATAATATGAATCAAGAAGAACAAATTAAGCAATCAGCTAATATGTTTGGTAAAATACTTAATATTGATGATGTAACAGCTACTGTTGAATTACATAAAGAAAATATGGTTGTACCAAACTTATTAAATATGCATGTAATATTTGAAAATGCTGATGGTACTAAAATATTAGGTGAAGTAAAAACAGTTGATTATGAAAATGCTCATATCAATTTATTAGGTCAATTTGTTGGAGATAGATTTATTGCAGGTACAATAATTAAACCAACACTTGATGCTAAAATGAGAATTATTAGTAAACAAGAAATGGAAATTATATTTGGTCATAATGAAGCAGGATCATTATACTTAGGAAAATCTGCTGTATATGATGGACAAGATGTATATTTTGATATTAATGATATGTTTTCAAACCATATGGCTATATTTGGTAATACTGGTTCAGGTAAATCTTGCTCAGTAGCTAGAATTATCCAAAACGTATTCTTGAATAAGAATTTCCTTACATTTAATGCAAACTTATTCTTCTTCGATGCATATGGAGAATATAAAAATGCCTTTAAGGTATTAAATCAAATTAATCCAAACTATCAATATAAATTCATAACATCAAATCCAACAGATGATTCAGATGTTATGTTACGTATTCCTGTATTCTTATTAACTATTGATGATATGTGTTTATTATTACAAGCTGATAACCATCAACAATATACAATTATTGAAAGAATGATGACATTAGCTAAATTATTCTCAAAAGATGATGAAGATACAAGAAAATTAAAAAATCACTTAATAGCTAAAGCAATCATGAGTGTATTATTTTCAAATCAATCTGCATCAGGTAAGAAATCAGAAATATTTACAATATTAGCTGATTGTTCTACACCTGAATTTAACGTTAATACAGATTTACAAGGTATTGGATATACTAGAAAATTCTCTGAATGTTTTGGTATAGATAGAAATGGTGAATTTGGTGAATCAGTATTAATTAATGAATATTTATTAAAGTTTATTGATGATGAATTAGAAGCAAGAATGAAAGTTCCAACTGATGCATTCTATACATTAGATGATCTAGAAGCTGCATTATCATTCACATTAATTGGTGATGGATTCTTAAATAATAGAACAATGCAAGATAATGCAACAATCATGCAAGTTAGATTACATGCATTAAATCATTCAAGTAATAGAAAATTCTTTGATATTCCAAACTATATTACATTAGAGAATTATATTTCATCATTAATAGTACATAATGATAAACGTTCTCAAATAGTTAATATTAACTTAGAAGATATAGATGATAATTTATCTAAGACTATAGTTAAGATTTTCTGTAAGATGATATTTGACTTTGCTAAATCTAGAAAAGAAAGAGCACAAATACCATTTAACTTATTCTTAGAAGAAGCACATAGATATGTACAAAAAGATGATATAGATCATTTCTTATTAGGATATAACATCTTTGAAAGAATCGCTAAGGAAGGTCGTAAATATGGTGTTATGTTAGACCTTATTTCACAAAGACCAGTTGAACTTTCAGATACAGTTATAGGTCAAACATCTAACTTCTGTATTTTAAAGATGACACATCCATTAGACTTAGACTATATTAATAAAATGTTACCTAATATTTCAGGTGATGTAATTGATAAACTTACATCATTACAAAGTGGTACTATGGTAGCATTTGGTAATGCATTCAAAATACCAGTTATTGTAAAGATGGATATGCCAAATCCACCTCCATATTCAAGTAACTGTAACGTTGCAGAACGTTGGAAAGCATAATAGAAGACTAGAGTATTCTAGTCTTTTTATATGTAAACTTTTTGTATTTATATATACTTATCAAAATATATGTGATATATTTAAATTACCTAAGAGAGGTCATTTTCATAAAAACCGACTAATGGTGATTATAGGGAAACTAATTAACTTAATGTTGTTGAAGACCCATACTATTCGTTTAGTAATAGTCTTTATAGAACTCCGGTTCTCTGGGGATCCTGATTTGAGTTATGTGTTGCCCACCTCGTGCGAGCGGGTTTTTTATCACTATTGACTTTTCTTAGGCTTTTTTTATGCAATAATTTATTTATTTATAGTATAATTATATTAGGGTAGATAATATGGCAAAGAAAAAAGAAGAAAAGATTAAAATAGTAAAAGATAAAAATGCAGGAAAAGTATTAAGTGATGGTACTACTTTAAGAAAACATAGGGTACCAACATGGTTTAAAGTATTTGTTACTTTATGTATAGTAGCATTAGTAGTAATAGGATGTTTATATGCTTATATTAAGACAAATGTAACATCTAATACTAGAAAATGTTCTTATGCCAGAAATTGTAAAGTTATATATGACAAAAAAGGTAATGAATTATTTGAATGTACATATTGTAATGATGATGATTGTACAAATCCTGAACAAATAACTTGTCAAGCATATGGAGGTGTTAAAAATGGATAATAATAATTTAAATCAAGATACTAATTTGGATAGTTTAAATATGAATAATGAAACACCTTTAGAATTACCTAAAGAAAATGAAGCTATAGTTCAAGACACAAATAATCTAGAATATGATAGTATATTAAAACCAGGAGAAGAATTAGATGATTATCATCATGAAGCTAAAGCAGAAGTAGTAGATACTAAATTCTTAAGTACTAATACTTTATGTATTATAGCTTTAGTAACTTCATTCTTTTTACCTGTAATACCAATTGTATTATCAATTATAGGTATTATTCAAATAAGAAAAACACATCAAGGTGGAAGACCATTAGGAATAGCTGCAATAGCTATTAATATAATAGTTGCTATTATAGAAATAATTATAATTATGTTTATTAATCAAATAGGACCATTCCAAGACAAAATGAAGAATGTTACAGAAGATCAAATGAGAATATGTACTAATTTTGCATATGGATGTGACAATGATGAAGATGGTGATGGATTCAAAACATGTTCTTACTGTAAAGATGATGAATGTATTGAAATCACTATGATAGAATGTCCAACTATTGAAACACAAGAAAAATCAATTTCAGATAAAGAAAAAAGAGATAATATAATAAATAAAAAATAAGAAGGTGAAATATATGAAAGAAATATTAGATGGAAATCAAGCTGCATCAAAAAGTGCATATTTATTTACTGAAGTAGCAGCAATATATCCAATAACACCATCAAGTCCAATGGCTAATAATGTAGATATTCTTTCATCTAAAAATGAAAAAAATTTATATAATTCAGAAGTAAAAGTATATGAAATGGAATCTGAAGCTGGAGCAGCAGGTGCATTACATGGAGCATTACTATCAGGTAGTTTAGCTACAACATTTACTGCATCACAAGGATTATTATTAATGATTCCAAATATGTATAAAATTGCAGGTGAAGGATTACCTGGTGTTATACACGTTGCATCGCGTACATTAGCAACACATGCATTATCTATATTTGGAGATCATTCAGATATATATGCTGTAAGACAAACTGGATGGGCTATGTTATCATCATCTAATAATCAAGATGCGTACTTTTTAAGTGCTATATCTCATCTATCAGCAATAGAAGGTTCTATTCCATTTATACATTTCTTTGATGGATTTAGAACATCACATGAAATTAATGTAGTAAATACATTAGATAATAAAGATTTAATTAATTTAGTAAACAAAGATGCATTAAATAGATTTAAAGATAAATCATTAAATATTGGTAAAGAAATACAATATGGAATGAATGAAAATGAAGATATATATTTCCAATCAATGGAAGCTAGATCTTCTGATTATGATAAAATTCCAGATATAGTTAATTCTTATATGGAAAAAATTAATAAATTAGCTGGAACTGACTATAAACCATTTAATTATTATGGTTCACCTGAAGCTACAAATATTATTATTGCTATGGGATCAGTTACAGACACTATTAAAAATGTTATAGATCATGAAAATAAATTAGGAAATAAATATGGATTAATAAATGTCCATTTATATAGACCATTTAGTACTAAATATTTATTAGATGTATTACCTAATACAGTTAAAAATATTGCAGTATTAGATAGAACTAAAGAATTTGGTTCAATAGGTGAACCATTATATTTAGATGTTGTAAGTGCTTTAAAAGATAAGAATTTAAATATAGTAGGTGGTAGATATGGATTATCATCTAAAAATACTACACCTAATATGATTAAAGCAGTTTATACAATGTTAGAAGAAAATCCTATAAATAATTTTACAATTGGTATTGAAGATGATTTAAATAATACATCTCTAAAAGTAGATAATAATTATAAAATAAATACTAATTATAAATCATTAAAAATATATGGATTTGGTTCAGATGGAATGGTATCTGCATCTAAAGATATCATGCATTTAATAGGTGACACTGATAAATATGTACAAGGATACTTTGAATATGATTCTAAGAAATCAGGTGGAGTAACTATTTCACATTTAAGATTCTCAGATGAATATATAAGAGCACCTTACTATGTTAATCAAGCTGATATATTAGTAGTAACTAAAGATAATTATTTTAGTAAATTTAATATATTAAAAGATTTAAAAGAAAATAGTACATTAATAATTAATACAAATAATATAGATGAAGTATTATCTAATTTTACTAAAGAAGAATTTGATTTTATTCAAAAAAACAATATAAAAATATATGAAATAAATGCTGATAAGATTGCAGAAAATAATCATATATCAGGTAAAATTAGTAAGATCATGGAATCTATTATACTAAGACATCTAACTACAGATGAAAGTATTAATAATAACTTCGTTAATAGTATTAGAGAAGCATTTAAATTAAAAGGTGATGACATAGTCAATAATAATATAAATGCTGTACAAGAAGCTAAAAACAGCTTAAATCAAATAGTTATAAATGATATACCAAATAATTTAAAAGATAAGAATATAAATTCAATAATAGATATTATAAATGCAAGAGAAGGAAATACATTAAAAACATCTGATGTATTATCAATTAGAAATGGAGCATTTACAGGAGCTCTTACTAGAAATGAAAAGAGAAATGTAGCACTTAAAATACCTAAATGGAATTCAGAAAAATGTATTCAATGTGGTAAATGTGCAATTGTATGTCCGCATGCAGCTATTAGACCATTCCTAGTTAAATCAGATAAAGGAATAGATGCATTAGGAGCTAAAGATTATAAATTTATTATTTCTATATCTACATCAGATTGTATGGGATGTGGATTATGTGCTGATGCATGTGATCAAGGATGTATAGAATTAGTAGATAATACTACTGAAACTGATGAAGAAACAAAGAAATTATTTGAAGATTATAAAAATCCAGAAATACTACCTAAATTTAGTATTAAAGGAAGTCAATTACAAAAACCTAAGTTTGAATTCTCAGGTGCATGTGCTGGATGTGGTGAAGCAGCATATATAAAACTATTAACTCAATTATATGGAGATGAAATAGTTATAGCTAATGCTACAGGTTGTTCATCTATCTATGGTGGATCAGTTCCATCAACACCATATTCATTACCATGGGCTAATTCATTATTTGAAGATAATGCTGAATTTGCATATGGTATGCATATATCATTTAAAAATAAAAGAGATGAACTAAAGAAAGCTATTATAAATAATAGAGATAATTTTACAAGTGAAATAGAAGAAGATATGAAAGATATTTATTCTAACTTTGATAATTATTCAATTGTAAATGAAAAGTCTCTTAAAATTGATAAAAATAGCCTTCCTGAAGAAGTTAAGAATCTATATGATTACATTAAACCTAGAACTGTTGTAGCAATAGGTGGAGATGGATGGGCATATGACATTGGTTTCAATGGAATAGATCATATATTATCAAGTGGTGAAAATATTAAAGTATTAGTATTAGATACTGAAGTATATTCAAATACAGGTGGACAAATGAGTAAATCATCTCATGTTGGACAAGTTGCTGAATTTGCATCTACTGGTAAAAAAGGATTTAAGAAAGATTTATTTAGAATTGCAATGTCTTATCCAAATTGTTATGTTGCATCTATTTGTTTAGGTTCTAATCCAATGCAATCTATCAAATCAATGAAAGAAGCATTTGAGCACGTTGGACCAGCAATAATAATTGCTTATTCTCCATGTATTGAACATGGTATAAAAGGTGGAATGAGTTGCTCATTAAAAGAACAAAAATTAGCTGTAGATTCAGGTTATGTTTTATTAATGAGATATAATCCAGATAAAGAAGAATTAACACTTGATTCAAAAGAACCAAACTTTGATTTATATGATGATTTCTTATCAAATGAAGTAAGATATAGATCATTAAAGATGAAAAATAAAGATCAAGCAAATGAAATATTAAATTTAAATAAAGAAGTATCAATAAATAGATATAATTATTACAAAGATTTAATAAACAAGGGGAATTAAAATGAGTAAAGTAGAACAAGTAGAATCATTAGACGATATTTTTGTTGAATTACTAGAAAAACTAGATATTGATGATAATGAAAAAATAAATCTTGTAAATGATTTTTCTAATAAAACTGTTTCAGAACAAATACTAATGGTAAAAATGTTTGAGAGTAGAGTAAAATCAGAACAAGAAAAAATACAACAAAGATATATAGATGAAAATAAAAGAAGAATGTTTTAGCATTCTTCTTTTTTATTATTCTTTTTCCATTAAGAATCTTTCTAACTTCTTAGGATCATCATTATTCATAACTATCTTATAGATCAAATCTATAACAGGCATTTTAATTTTTTTCTTTCTAATTAAGGAATATACACTTTTTAAAGTATAATATCCTTCTACAGTAGTATTTTCTAAATATTCATTAGCTTTTTTAAAGTCACCTTTACCAAGTAAAACACCATATGAATAATTTCTTGATTTAGCAGAAGTAGCAGTTAATAATAAATCACCAACACCAGCAAATGATAATATAGTTTTACCTCTACCACCTAAACCTTTAATTAATGATTTAATATCATGTAATGATTCTGTTATTAAAAATGATCTAGTAGATTCAGAATAACCTAAACCATCTAATATACCAGCAGCAACTGCTATAACATTTTTAATAGAACCACATAATTCAGTTCCAATCATATCTTTAGATTTTCTAATTTTAATATTAGTATTTTTATATAATTTATGAATTGCTTTAAATGTTTCATTAGTTTTAACACCACATGCTAATCCAATTGGTTCTAATCTTGCTATATCTATAGCAAAAGATGGACCAGATATAACCGCTAAATTCTTAGTTTTAATTTCATCTAAGAATACTTCATGTACAAATCTACATGAACCTTGTTCAATACCTTTAGATCCAATTACAAAATACATATTTTTATTTATATAAGGTTTCATATCATGTGCTACAGATCCAACAAATTTAGCTGTACACATAATAAATACATATTTAGTATCTTTTAATGCTTCTTCATAAGAGCAAGTAAATTTAATACTTTTAGGTATCTTTACATTATCTAAAGGATCAAATCCTTTTTTACCTGTTTCTAGTTTTTTTACGTTTTCTTCAGACTCAGTCCACATGATAATATCATTATCTTTATTTTGAGATAATGCTTTAGCCATAGCTATACCATATACACCAGTTCCTATAATTGCAATTTTATTCATTATTTTTTCATCTCCTTGATTCCATTATCTAGTGTAGTTTCATATTTATTATTACCAGGTTTATAGAATTTAGCATTCTTTATATTATCTGGTAGATATTGTTGTTCAACCCAATGTTTAGGATAATTATGAGGATATTTATAAAGTGGATTCATTTCTGAATTTATCCAATAAGGTACTTCACCAGTATTACCTTTTTCAATTAATCCTAATGCATCATCTATAGCAGATATACCAGAGTTTGATTTAGGAGACATTGCAAGTTCAATTACAACATCTGCTAAAGGAATTCTAGCTTCAGGTAATCCTAACATTTCAGCAGCTTCAATAGCAGCTCGCACCTTTGGTCCCATTGATGGATTAGCAAGTCCTATATCTTCATATGCTACAACAGTCATACGTCTATATATTATATCTAAATCACCAATAGCTATTAATCTAGCTAAATAATATACTGCAGCATCTGGATCAGATCCTCTTATACTTTTTTGGAAAGCACTTATTAATTGATAATGGTTATCTCCATTAGCATCCCCACCTAAAATAGGCTTATTATTAATCGATTCAATTAATTTTAAATCTATCTTATGAGTCTTAGTAGAGTAGTAGCATACTTCTAATAAATTAAGTGCAGCTCTATAATCACCAGAAGATAACATAGCTATCTTTTCTATAGATTCTTTATCTATTTTTATCTTAGGTAATTTTTCAATTGTTTTATTTAATCCATCTATTAATTCTTTTTTATTTAAAGGATGAAGTTCAAATATTTGAACTCTACTTCTAATAGCAGGATTAATTTTATAATATGGATTACTAGTAGTTAATCCAATTAATATAATAGTTCCATTTTCAATATATGGTAATAATATATCTTGTTTATCTTTATTCATTCTATGTATTTCATCAACTATTATAACTAGTTCTCCATACATTTTAGCTTCTTCAATAACTTGATCAAAATCTGATTTATTATTAACTACAGCATTTAAAAATCTATATCTAACACCTAATTCATTTACTAATGCATACGCTATAGATGTTTTACCTATACCAGGATTACCATATAATATTAAACTAAATAATTTCTTATTATCTACAAGATTTCTTAATACTTTACCTTTACCAACTAAATGTGATTGTCCAATGATGTCATCTAGCTTAGTAGGTCTAATTTTATCAGCAAGTAATTCCATAAAGTATCACCTAATAAAATTATAACATATATGTTAAATAAAATGGTATAATTTAAGTAGGAGAGTAGGGATAATATGAATCAAGATTATATAGCTGATTTTTTATCTTATTTAGAATTAGATTTAAATTATTCAGATAATACTATAAAATCATATGACAATGATTTATCTAAATTAGCGGATTATTATTCTAAAAAAGATTTATTAAAACTATCTATACATGATTTAGAAAAATATATTAATACCTTAAATGATTTAGCACCTACTTCAGTAAGTCATAATATATCAAGTATAAAGACTTTCTATAATTATTATATAAAGACTAATAAGATATCTATTAACCCTTCAGATGCTTTAAAACAACCTAAAATAGGTAAACACCTACCTGATTACTTAACAGAAGATGAAATAGATAAATTATTAGATATAAAAATAGAAACTCCATTTGATGCAAGAAATAAAGCTATATTAGAATTAATGTATGGAACTGGTTTAAGAATATCAGAAGTTGTATCATTAGAATTTAATAATATAGACTTTGAAGATTGTATTGTAAGAGTTGTTGGTAAAGGATCTAAAGAAAGAATTGTCCCTATTAATGATTATGCATTAGAAGCCTTAAAAACATATATAAATGACTATAGACCATCTATGATTAAAAAGAATATTAATAATTACTTATTCTTAAATAATCATGGAAAACAAATGACTAGACAAGGTATATTTAAAATGATTAAAGCAGAATGTGATAAAAAGAATATAAAGAAAGATATTTCACCACATACACTTAGACATACATTTGCTACTCATTTATTAATGAATGGAGCAGATTTAAGAGTAATACAAGAGTTATTAGGTCATTCAGATATATCTACTACTCAAATATATACTCATTTAACTAATGAAAAATTACATACTGATTATCAAGAATATTTCCCAAGAAAGTAGAAGAGGGGAGCAATATCGAAAAACGATATTATATAAAAATGTATAGACATCCACACCCCCTACTCCGGAGTAGAGTAATTTTTTGATCTATATAATAATATATTTAATTTAATAATAGATAAAATAATAATTTAAATAAAAAATAAATAAAAATATAAATATATATGAATTAATAATTATTAAAATAAAAATTTATAATTTAATTAAAAATTAATTTTATAAAATATTTAAAAAAATATTTTTAAGAAAATATATAAATAATAATATA
>CAMOID010000016.1 GCA_946615975.1 uncultured Caryophanales bacterium | reverse complement strand
TTAACACCCGCAGGATTTTAAGTCCTGTGCGTCTACCTATTCCGCCACTTGGGCAACAAAAATTGTCTCATTCATCAAAGACATACATAATATAAACTATTTTGATTATAAAATCAATAGCTTTTTGCTTTGTTTACTAGAGTTTTAACAAAACAATGGTGGCTCCAACGGGAATTGAACCAGTGACACAAGGATTTTCAGTCCTCTGCTCTACCGACTGAGCTATGGAGCCAAAAAAAATGGCGGTTCGTACGGGATTTGAACCCGTGATCTCCTGCGTGACAGGCAGGCGTCATAGGCCTCTAGACTAACGAACCAAATGGTTGCGGGAGAAGGATTTGAACCAACGACCTCCAGGTTATGAGCCTGGCGAGCTACCGAGCTGCTCTATCCCGCGATATAAATCACTTCTTAAATTAAATGGCGGAGGAATAGGGATTTGAACCCTAGCGCCGCTTGCACGACCTGCTGGTTTTCAAGACCAGTCCCTTCAGCCAACTTGGGTATTCCTCCATGTTGCCATCCACGTTGTCCTTTTTTGGATAACAAAATGATTATAGCATAGTATATAACGCTTAGTCAAACAAAAATTAACTTTTTTTAATAAAAAATGAAAAAGAGGTTTAAACCTCTTTCCATTCTTTTAATTTTTCATTAATCCATTCAGGTAAATGTTGTTTTAAAGGCGTGAATCCTCTTACCGATTCTTTAATTTTTGGATTATCAACAATTCTATAATTAAGTCCCTTTACTGTTAAAATACAAGTTTTCTTTTTTTCATCAATACTATTTATTTCTACAAAGATTTTTTCACCTATACTTGCATATTTATTAACGTCTTTTACATACTTTTCAGTAATTTCTGATATATGTATCAAACCACTATATTCGTCGTTTAATTTCACAAAAATACCATAATTTTGTATGCCTGTTACTGTACCTTTTACAACATTTCCGACTTTTAGATCATCCATATTGCACCTCGAAGGTATTATATCATATTTACTTTACTTTGTATATTTATTTATATTATAATTAATACGTTGTAGGTGATAACATGAAAAAAGAAAAAGATGTTAAAAGTATTATTCTTGATGTATTAGATTCAATTAGACCATTTTTAAATGCTGATGGTGGTGACATTGAGTTTATAAAATATGAAGATGATTATTTATATATAAAACTTTTAGGAGCTTGCGTTGGATGTACTTTTATTGACTATACAATTGAAGATAATATTTATGAATCAATTAAAGAAGTATTACCCGAATGTAAAGGTGTTATAAATTTAGAAATATAAAAAGAAGGATTAATCCTTCTTTTTTTATTGTTCTGATTCAGCATCTAATGATGCAGGTCCAAATACTCCTTGTTGTCCATTATTTGGCGCTGGGTTTGATGTCATATCAGTCGGTAAAGTTACTTGAGTATTTATTGACGATAAATCTACTATTGGAACTTGTTGAACTGGAGCCACTGGTATTTCTTGAACACTTTGTACATTTTGCTCAGCTGCGGCAGGGGCTGCTGCAGGTTGAACGTTAGTAGGAGTTTGTACTACTACATTAGATTGTACAGGGGCTGCTGCTATTGGAGGAGCAACCGGAATACCAGATTGTTCTAAAGGACTAATAGGTATTTGAGGAGCATTATCAGAAATTACAGGAGCTGCAGGTATATTCATTTCAACTGATGTCGAATTAATATCTTCTGCACTATTTGGTGTTGGAATTGCAGTTCCATCTAACACCAATGTTTGTGGTTGAACGATATTTGTTTGATCTATTGTAAATGCTGGTTCCCCTTCTTCAGCTGTATTTCCTACAGTAGGAGAAATAGCTGTTGGAACCACTGATTCATCAACATTTGTATTTACTGATGTATCTAGCATTCCTGATGTACTTGTATCAATAGATGTGTCTATTGTAGATATTACACTATCATTTGTAGGTACTACAGGTTCAATAACTGCTTCAGGAACTGTAGGTGCTATTGGAGTAGCTATAGCATCAGGTGCTACAGGTGTCAAATTTGATTCTTCAACTAATGTATCTGTTACAATTTCTGGTTGATTTGCAATGTTCATTACTTCAGTTGCAACTGGAGTTTGACCAGTTGATACTGTTTGTACTTGTGTAGTATTTACAACTACTGTATTTTTATTTTTTAAAGTTTGTATATATGAATTAATCTTATTAATACCATTTTGTAAATCAATTATAGCTGCTTCCAATTCTTCAATAGAACTATTACTTACAGCGTTATTTAAATTTGTGTTTTCTTCTATAGTTGGTGTTGAATCAATTGCTGATGGAACAACAGCATCATTAATAGCATTCTTGACTTCTACTATTGGAGTTTGAACTGCTGGTTGAATTTCAGTTTGAATACCAACAGGTTCTACAGGTTGTTGTACTGAACTATCAATTTGTGTAGAAGTATTACTTTCCAATGATTCAACTGGTATTTCTTGTTCAATTGGTGGTTGCATTGCAAAAGCAGATGGCACCACAGTTTCTTGAACTTGTGGAGTTTCATTTGCTTGCACACTTGTATCAAAGAATGGGCTTCCATTAGCTGCTTGATCTGAAACAAATGCAGGCTCATCAATTGCAGTAGTTGGAGCTACAGCCTTATTTTGTGCATCGATAAAAGCTTGCTTTTTATCACCTTTGATAGCTAGTTTTTTTGCTTCGCCAATATTAAAATTCAATCCATTTAATGGTTTATATGAAATACCACTTACCGGTTCATTATGACTTATATTAAGCATTATTTGCTTAATGCTATTCCATTCATCATCTGATAATGGTCCTGGAGTAGTTCCATTCGTATTAGCCTCTGCAATATAAATTTTATCCATATTACCATTTGCTAATTCATTTAATGAATAAAAAATATAATCTTTATTGAACGCGTCTACATGAATATATGAAATTCCTACTGCGTCTAATACATTACCATCACTTAAAACTATCTTTATGTTGGTATCCATATAATACACTTCCCTTTTTATTCTTTATTATCTTTTTATTTATATTATTTTTTCTTTTCTAGTAAAAAATATTTGCAATCATATGCACAATTTTCTTTTATATATTTGTCTAAATTATCGATATTATTAATATCTTTAACATTTTTATTGTCTTTCTTATAGAAACCTTTAAGTCTTAGTTTTCCATAAGCCCAATCCCCAAATATATAATCGTAATCTATAAAATAATCTGTTGCTCTTTCGATTACAGGTTCTTCTTCAAATCCTTCTCTATAATCTTTCACAACTTCATATTCAATATCATTTAATACTATTTTTTTCATTTTATTTTCCCCCTAAGCAAGCTAATACAATAAATCCAATCATTAACTCAGTGCATATTATACTTGCTAAAAATAACGCATTAACAAAACCATTACCACATGATAATTTCATTCTAAATAATGGTACATGTTTTTTTATAACTTTATCTTTATTTTCCTCACTTATTATTTGATCATTTATGTTATTAATCTTTTCTTCTGATAATTTTGCAATTTGTCTAATATCATAACCATATTTTTGATATTGACTTGGATGTAATAAATTTGGATTAACAGCCATCAAATTAAGTTGAGTATTTGTAATTTCATATTTATTTTCTCTCCAAGTATTAATAATCAAACCTTGGTTTTTACTTACTAACGATTTTAATGTTTTTAATTCTCCACCATTCGGATTAAAGATTTCATCAAATTCTCTTATTTCTTCTTTAGTGAACTCTTTAGTAACACTTCTTTTCATTATCATAGTTAGTAATTTTTTTTCAATACTTTCAACTAATCCTGTTGTAATTGTACCTTCTTCTATATGTTCCATAAAATCATAATAAGAATTCATATCTTTTATAAACTCTTTCATATCTCTTTCTGGAAGATCATACATAATCAAATTACATTCAAAAGCTTTTTCATTATCAATTTTATATGGCAATAAAATTGCTTTTTCACCATATATAATAGTAAGAGCTTTTACAACATACATTTCGAATGTGTATTTTTTGTTATATGGTTGTCCTTCTTTAAAATACATATAGGATTTTATGCCATATTCAAAAGCTGGATTAATAAAATAATTATCTACATATTCTGTATGCATATATAATCACCCTACTATGTTAATAATAACATAAATTGAGATATAAAAAAAGGACTTTTATCCAAATAGTCCTAATCCTAATATATTATTTAAAATAAATACTGCTCCAACTATTAAAGCTAATATAATAATAAAAATTATTATCTTGATAATAAAGGATACAGTATCTTTTTTAGATACATCAGAAAAATCTTCATATTTATCCATATCAATATTTAATTTAGATAATGTTTTTTCTATCTTCTCTTCTGATGAATCTAACTTTTTTTCTATTTCTTCCTTCTTTTCAGGTTCTTTCTCAATCAATTCTTGCATAATTCTTTGTTTTATTGTTTCTTCATCTAAAACATTTTTATTATCTGATTGAGCAGTAATCTTATCATCATCCAAATCAACATTATCGTCTGATAAATCCGATAATAGATCAAGTGATTCAGAAGAATCCTTATCATATTTATCTTTATTTATTTTTTCAATTTGAGTAATTGTGTTAATTAAATCAGTTAACTCTTGCTCTTCTTGTTTTCTTTTTGCTTTATATTCGTTTTCTTCATTAATTCTCTTTGTAATATCCAAGTTTGTTAGAATATCTTTTTCAGCATCTCTTACTTTTTTTAATCTTTCACGATTATAATCAACATTTTTGCCCATTCTAGCTTTTTCTAAAATTGCATTAATATCATATTCTCTAGTATCAATAATATCTTCTTTTACTATTTCTGTAGTTGGTATTTCGGATATATCAATACTCTTTCTTCTAGGTGTACTATCTTTATATATGTCATCTAGAAGTTCATTAACATGAGAAATACTAACTGTTTTAGCATTATCATCTATAACAGAAACATTAGAATTAACATCAAATGCGCTTAAATTAGAATTACGTACACTTTCATATAAATCTTTATTTTTTTGAGTTCTTGATTTATATGAAGAGTTTTCAGCACTATATTTATCCATTCTAGATTGCATATTCTCTCCACCTTATCATATAAAGTTTATCATATTTCTATATATTTTTATAGATATAAGTTGAATATTTTAGTATATGTTTGTATAATTAACTTAATTCAATGAGGAGGACTTATAATGGAAATAGTTAAAGTTGATAATGCTAAATGCATCGGATGTGGAGCATGTGTTGCTATTGCACCTGAAACATTTGATTTTGATGATGATGGATTATCAAAAGTTATAAATGAAGAAGTTACTGAAAGTGCAAAATCTGCATGTGAATCTTGCCCAGTTGAAGCAATTTCAACTGAAGAAGTAATTGATACTACTTATACTGAAGTAACAGAAGAAAAAGCAGCTTAATAGCTGCTTTTTTTATTCCTCATAATCTTCGATTACTCTATTACCCTTATGTCCTTCATCATCAGGTTCATCTCTTAATAAATCTTCATAATTTCTTTGTCTTAGTGCTTCATATAACACTAATGCTGCACAATTTGATAAATTTAATGATCTTACCTTGTCTGTCATTGGTATTCTTGCACATTTATCTAAATGACTTTTTAAAATATTTTTATCAATTCCTGTAGATTCTTTTCCAAATACTAAATAAATATTTTCATTATTATTTGCTTTATCAGTATAATCAAAATCAGAATGTGGTTTATGTCCGTATCTAGTAAAGAAATAATAACTACCAGGATTTTTAGTTTCAAAATCTTCCCAATTTTTATAAACTGTATAATCTACATGTTCAATATAATTAACTCCACTTCTCTTTATATATTTTTCATCCAAAGAAAATCCTAATGGTTCTATTAAATGTAATTTAGTATGTGTTCCTGCACATGTTCTCATTATATTTCCAGTATTTCCTGGAATTTCTGGTTCAAATAATACTATATTCAACATATTTATTCCTTCTTTTCCATTTGATATTTTAATACATTTTAACTAAAAATAAAAGCAAGTAATTAACTTGCTAAATTATACATATCAATTATTTGAGCTATATCATCTTTTGTAACTGTTCCATCTTTAACATATGTAACTTTGTTTTCATTATAATAAATTACAGCAGGAACACTTGATATTCTATTTCCTTCTTCTAATTTAAGTTTTTCATTAATATCATTTATTAACGTTTCACTTTCTTTAATATCTGTTACATCTAAATATAATACATTATCTAATAAATTATTCTTCTTTAATAATGATTTAATTTCTTTTTCATTTTGATATATTTTACTATTTTGGGAATAGCTTATTATTAAAAAAGTATTAGCAGATAAATCGTTTGTAATTTCACCTAAATCTTCAAATTTAATTGATTTCTTATCTAAAACTGATTTTTTTATTTTAGTTTCTTGATAAATATTGTAAATATTAAATGTTGCAAAGCAAGCAGATATTATTAATAATATTGTTCCGATCAATATTAAATAATTCTTCTTAGGTATTACTTTTGTACTCATCCATATCATCCCTTATATATAAATTATACAGGATAAAAAAACATTAAACAATATAAATAGTGTTTAATGCTTTTCATTGGATAATTTTTTTACAAGATAATTTGTATAAGTTTTTTCCGCTTTTTTAGCTGATTTTTCAAAAACATCTCTATTATTTTCTATTAAACCTGATATATCTTTTCCAATATATGGATATAAATCTATTCCATGCTTGTATTCATGTACAAATACACTTGATGATTTTATATCATATGGTTTTGGAACAATTATATTTAATTTTAATAAAATTTCATCATTAGATGTGCTTTCAAAACAACCAAATAAATCTAAACCTTCTTCAACAGTTATATTATACATATGAGTTATAGTTCTTAAATAATCAATTATTTCTTCATCATAGTATGTATAAAGATATTCTAAAACTAAGGATTTATAATCTATACTAGTTGATTCATTATTTCTTCCCATTTATTGTTTAATCCTTCTAGTTCTTCTTTATATTTATTAATTTTATTATTAATTTCATTTGATTTATTAAAATCATTATAAACTTCTTCTTTATACAACTCATCATTTAGTTTTTTTATTTTGACTTCTAAATTAATCATTTCGTTTTCTACTTTTTTTAAATCTTTTTTTAGTTCATAAGTATTAACTTTTTGAACATTTAATACTACTTCTTTAATATCTTTTTTTGGTTTATCAATATTTTTTTCTAGTTCTTCTTGTTCAATTTTTTTATTCTTTTGTATTCTTAAATATTCGTCATATCCATATTGATAATACTCTACTCCATCATCAGTAAATACTAATAATTCATCAGCTATTTTTTTTACTAAATATCTATCGTGTGATACAAATATAACTGTTCCAATATAATTTGTTAATATTTCTTCTAAATGTTCTTTTCCTACAATATCCATATGATTTGTAGGTTCATCTAAAATTAGAAAATTTGGTTTATCATATAATATTTTACATAACTCTAATCTAACTTTTTCTCCACCTGATAATACATTTATTTCTTTAAATACATCATCACCTTTAAATAAGAAAGAACCTAATGCACTTCTAGAAATACCTTCTGTTAATTCAGGATGATAACTCATAAATTCTTGTAATACAGTGTTATTATTCGATTCCATCGCTAAAGTTTGATCAAAGTATCCAGGTTTAACTCTTAAACCATATGATAAATATCCGTCTATTGGATCAATTATTCCATTTAGTGTTTTTAGAAATGTTGACTTACCAATTCCGTTTTTACCAATTACACCAATCTTTTTGCCTCTCATAATGTCTAATGTAATAGTTTGAAGTGGTTTATCATATCCTATAACTAAGTCTTTTATTTCTACTACTTTCTTAACTGATGGTTCCATTTCATCTAAATTAGTTTTAAATGTATTTAAATCTATCTTATTCGGTTTTTCTAAGATATCCATTCTTTCTATTTGTCTTAATTTAGATAAAGCCATCTTTGCTTTTGTTGGTTTACTTCTAAATCTTTCGTATATTTCAGTTAATCTTTTTATTTCTTTTTGTTGATATTCATAATCTTTTAATTCTTTATTATATTTTTCTTCTTTTAATACTTCAAATTTAGAATAATTACCAACATATTTATATGTCTTACCATAGTCTATATCATATATTATAGATACTATATTATCTAAAAACATTCTATCATGTGATACTATTACGACAGCTTTTTTATATGATTTTAAATATTCTTCTAACCATTCAATTGTTTCTATATCTAAGTGGTTAGTTGGTTCATCTAATAATAAAACATCTGGTTTAGATAATAATAATTTCATAAATGCTATTTTAGTTTTTTGTCCACCTGAAAATTCATTTATCTTTTTATACTTATCTTCTTCACTAAAACCAAATTTATGTATCATTACTTCATATTCTTTTTTATAAGAATATCCACCTAATAATTTAAATTGTTCTTGTAAATCAGTATATTTCTTTATATTAGATTCATTATCTAATTTATTAGATAAATCATTTATCTTGTTTTCCATATCTATCATATCTTTAAATGATTTTAATAATTCATCTAACATAGATGTTTCTTCATCTTCAAAATCTATTTGTTTTAAACAAGAAATATTAAATTTACCAATTTTAGTAATGTTAAATTTATCTTCTCCAATACCTTCTTCTAAAAGATCATTGTCTATTAATGAATTTAATAATGTTGTTTTTCCTGCTCCATTTCGACCAACTATACCAATTTTATCTGTAGAATTAATTTCAAAGTTTATTTCTTCTAATATAGTATTTCCATCTAACGTAACAGATCCATTTGTTATTTTATATTTCATAATTTTTTATAGATGGAAATACTTTAAACAAGTATTAGCATCAATTACAGCAGCATCTTTTACTTCTTTTAACTTTCCTTTAGTAATAAGATTTTCATAGAAAGAATAATCTATGTTAGCATATTCTTTTTTGTTTATTACATAGAATCTTAATTCATTATTAATAAAAGAATCATATCTTACCTCAGAAAACACATTTTCTTTTTTTAATTCAGATTCAATAAATAGTTTTATATATTCGATTATAATATCATTTAAATTATCGTTGAAAATTAATATTTTTTCTTTAATATCATCAAATGTTTTACAAGTTCTTTTTATTTTATTATCTTCAATAGTGTCTTCCATATTGTAATAAATAATATGTTCATCATCTACATATGTAAATGGATAATCTAATATTGTTGTTTTATTACATTTAGTACATTCTATTTTAAATATATCTCTGTTAAGAATATTTGTAATATCTTCATTTGAATATATATTTTTAATTTTAACTCTATTTTTCTTACCACATGATGGACAATTAAAATCTATCTTAGAAACTGCCATAATTCCACTCCTTTCGCTTAAATATTATATCATATATTATTTTTTTATTATATAATAGATTAAGGTGATTTTATGAAGAGGTTGGCAATTATTTTTATAATAGTATCTATTTTTTTATTAACAGGATGTGAGAATAAAAGAGATTTATATATATTACCTGAAGATGCCAAAATAGAGATTAATAATAAAACTATAGAAGTATTTAAATCTTATAAATTATATGATTTAATTGGTAATACAAATATGGAAATTAATACTAAAGATACTAATATAGATACTGAAACAATTGGTGAACATACTATAACACTGGATTTAACATATAATAAAAAGAAATATAAATATGATTTAAAATATATTGTTAAAGATTTAGATGCTCCTAGATTTATACAAGCTTCTTCATCTAGATCAACTTTATTAACTCAAGTAATTGATCCATGTGAATCAATTATTACTGGTGATAATTATGATGCAAAACCAAATTGTAGAATAGATGGAAATATAGATTTTACTACACTTGGAAATTATAATGTAGAATATGTTTTAACAGATTCCTCAAATAATGAAACAAGAAAGAAATTAACTATTCATGTTTTAGATAAATATCCAACTTATAATAATACTCCTTCTCCTAAAACATATACATATATAGAAAATGTAATGAATACATATAAAAATGATTCAACATCTATAGGTATAGATGTATCTAGATATCAAGGTAACATTGATTGGGATTTAGTTAAAGAAGCTGGTATTGAATTTGTAATTATGAGAATAGGAGTACAAACTTCTCCAACTGAAACACTTGATGTTGATACTAAATTTGTTAGTTATTTTGAAGAAGCTAAAAAAAGAGGATTTAAAGTTGGAGTATATGTTTATAATACATCTATTAATAGAGATATGGGTGTTAAGACAGCTCAATTTGTAATAGATAATTTACATGGTGAAAAATTAGATTTACCGGTTGTATATGACTGGGAAAATTGGAAACATTTTAATGAATATAATATTTCACTACATACATTAAAAGATGCATATAATGGATTTAAAGAAACACTAGAAAAAGCAGGTTATGAATCCACTTTATATAGTTCTAAATACTATCTAGAAAATGCTTGGTTAGATATAGAAAATGATAATATATGGTTAGCACATTATACTAATTATACCGATTACAAAGGAGATTATTATATGTGGCAAATGTGCAGTGATGGTAAAATTCCAGGTATAACTGATAATACAGTCGATATTGATATTTTATATAAAAATAAAAAGAACATTTAATGTTCTTTTTTATTTTTCAACAAATTCTTTATACCAAGATCCAATTAATTCAGATCTATAATTATCGTCTTGGATATATCTCATATATGAATCTTTATCTAATTCTTTTTCTTTATCTCTTCTAAAATCTAAAAATTTCTTTTCTGCAAATAATTCTTTAACATAATCTTGCATTAGTTTTAATTTAAAATCAATTGCATAAGAATTAAGTTCATATCTTTTACTTATATTATCAGATTGATATTTTATAAAATCATTTTCTAAATCATAGTTATATGATTCATCTTCAATTTCTAAATCAGCTATCTTAATTGTTTCAAATAATTTAGTAATATTTTGTACAAATTCTTCTCTTAGATCTTTGTTGTCTATAGATGAAGGATTTAAAACATTATAAAATTCATTGAAATCATCCATATTATCACCCTTTTTATGTTGCTAATTTTTGTACTTCTTCTACTCTCTTTATTTGTTGTACTTGTAATGATCTAGCTTCTAATGTGTTTTTTATGTTATCAAGCGCAGCTTGATATACATTGTTAGTAAATCCTAATGATGTCATCTTTTCTTCAAGTGCTTTTATTTGAATTCTAGATTCAACTATTTCATCAAATGTGGAAGCTAAACTTACATTGTATTTTAATTCAGCTAATGCTGTTTCAAACATCATTTTAAATGTATCTTTAGATTCATTTATAGTCTTTAATGATTTATTCTTATTTTCATATATTATATTTATTCTAGAAATAAGTGTTTTAATATAACTTGAATCAGGACATTTAAGTTGAGCTTCAGCTACTAAGTTAGTGAATTCTTTATATTTTACTTCTAAATCATCATGATCAGTTATTAGTTTAATACCTACTTCTAATTGTTCAAATCTAGTAATATATATTTTTTCATCGTCTGCTAATTGAAGATTTGAATTCATACTATTCTTTTCTTCATTAGTTAATAATGTTAACATTTCTGAAGTAATTGAACCATCAAGTATTTTGATTTCTCCAACTTTATTTACTTCGTCTAATGTATTACCCTCTGGAGAAACATTATTATTTGTATTGACTCTATCATTATCAAATGCAATTTGCATTCCCATTACTTTTTCTAAGTAATCTTTTAGATTTTCTCCATTTGGAGCATCATATGTATCTGGTACCATTGGTACAATATTTTCTTTAATATAATCAAAGAAAGTTTTACCTTCTTTAGTTTTACTCTTAAATAGTATTTCTTTATTTCTATCATCAATTTGATGTAATTCCATGATGTCGTATATTTCTCCAATTATAGTTTTGAATTTTTCTTCAGCTAATTCTGCTTCATATACATTAATTGGAGACATAAATTTTTCATATGCTTCTTCAAGTGTAACTTTCTTTTCACCAAATCTTATAGTTAAAACATTGTTAATAATTTCAACATATTCCATTGGATATGCTTCCATAAAATCTCTAAATGATTGTACTTCTGTAGGTGAAATCTTATGTACTTTAGAATACTTAGGATCACTTAATAAGAAAGATTTGATTTTAAATTTCTTTTCATTTATTTCATTTAATTGAGCAAAAGTTACTTTTGGAATCTTAGTAGTTATTACAAATGGACTAGTTTCTTCTTCTACTTTTTCTGGTTCTGAGAATGTAATAGTAGGTTTATTAACTGAAATAGTCATTTCATCTCTTGTAATAACTGGTTTTTGAACTTGATAAGTAGTATATTCAGGTTCAATTTCTACTTTTTTTGCTTCTGTTATATATTTTTTTAATCTTGTATTAACAAATATTAATACGTCATCAGGTGTTTTATTATCCATGTAAGGAGCTAAATTCTTTTCAAGGAATTCTGCTACTGTAATAGTATTGCCATCTTTTGTGACTGTACCTGTTGCTATTTCTAATGGTAGTTTAGATATTGCATCTTTTACTACTTCAATACCACTCATGTTTTCACCTTCTATCATTTATAAATAGATTATAACACAGGCATAAAAAAAAATACACTTTTAGAGGTGTATTTTTTTATTTATTTTCTAATATTTCATCTATTATCTTATCATCAAATTTAAAGTCTTCATATTCTTCTATTTGACCATCTATTCTTACTAGGAATTTACCTATATTTAAACTATCTGCATCTGGAATATTAACATTCTTTGATTGGAATTCATTTGCTTGATCAAATGTTATTAATACAGATGAAGCTAAATTATCATTTTTAGTAAAGAAATCATTGTTAACATCATTTTCTACTAATATAAAGAATATTCCTAAACCTTGTATTTCTTTTATAATGTTTTTTATCATCTTTCTAGTATCATCATCTTGTAACATAGATGAATTATCATCTATAGCTAATACTAGTAAAGGTAACTTAGAAGATACCTTTGCATTATAATCTTGAATATTAACTACTCTTTCATTTTCGAATAATGATTTTCTACGTAATATTTCTCTTATAACTTTAGCAATACATACTAAACCTTTTCTATCATCACCTATTGATGAAAAATATGAATATCTAGATTCAGCATATTTATTTAATTCAACACCTGTTGTATCAACAAGTACTAAACCCATTTCTAAAGATGTATGAGTACTTATAAGTTCGCATATAATTTGATCTAGAAAAATTGATTTACCTGCTCCTGTTTCACCAGTTATTATCATTGATGGATAATCATTGATATCAATGCCAAATAAACTATTATTTTTCTTACCAAGTATAATATTATCTTTAGAATCCAATCTTTTTAATACTTCTCTAAATTCCATAGAATCACCTACTCTACTATAAATATTATAACAAAAAAAGAATAAGTATTTACTTATTCTTCATAATAATCTTTTAGGTTTACTAATAAAGTGTTAATTTCTTCATCATGATCTACAAGAGGTATATTAATTGAATAGAATTCATTATCTTCATAATCTACTGTTCTTGTAACATCTAATCTATCATCAAATATATCAACTATTTTATTATCTTGTATTAATTTTTTTAAGAATTTAATATCTTTATCTTCTATATCTTTAGTAGATATAAATATAGTAGCAGTTTCTATTTCAAATGCTGACCATACTTCAACTCTGTAAGGTCTACCATCTGATAAAACTCCTTCATGATAACCAATATTACATACTTCTGTATCTGAAGTAAAATCTACTACATCTCTAACTATTTGTGGATATTCCATATATTCCTACTTTCTAGAAGTTAATTCTATATATAACTTCATTGCTTCATGCGTATCATATCCTAAATCTAATAGAATTGCAATTGCTGCATTAACATCCATCTTAATGAATGCATTTTCATCTTGTAATATTTCTACAATTCTTTCATATTTAGAATCATCTTTGGCAAGTTTAATTGCTTTTCTTTTTAATTTATTTAGCATATGATACACCTTTATCTTCAATTAATCCAGGAATATTTTCATTTTCTATTAATACATATTCACCTGTATTTATTTTATTATTAATTTCTTCTTTAGTTATTACTCTTAAAGGAGATTCATCTGATTCATTTACAGCGTAATATTTATATGTTCCATTTTCAAATGAACTAATGATTGTAAATGGATTATTAGTATTACTAATAAACGTTATCTTTATATTATCTTCTTCTGTAAATATACTTTCAAAGATTTTTCTTTGATATATTAACTTATCTAATCCTTTAAGATTTTCTTTTGTTATTACTTTTAATAAAATCTTAATTCTATCTTTTTTAGATAATTCTTTTAAATTAACAATATTTCTTATATTTTTAACATTTCTATCATATGTTTCAAATTCATTTTTTCTTGTTAAGATATTAAATCTTATCTTATTAGATAATTCATTGAATTTCTTTTGAGTTGCAACATTTTCATTTATACAAGTTAGTCCATTAATTTTATCTCCTACTTTAATATTAGTAAGATCTGAATCAACTACACTTTTAATTGCATCTGCTTTAATTAAATATTCTTGGAATCTAAATTCAACTGTTGCGTATCCTGGTGAATCTATAAATGACTTAGCATTCATTGTATAGTTTATTCCTAATTTCTTTAATATATAGGCATATATAAATGCAAATTCATAACAAATAACTTTGTTATTATCTTTATTTATAGAAGCTATATGTTTTGTATCTATATGTTTTCCTGCTTTTTTATAATCAATAAATACTTGTTCATCATATGTTAATAATTCACACATTCTTATGTATGCATGAATTGCTCTTTCAAGTGGTCCATAGGTTTTCTTTGCATATTTTTGAATATCTTTAATAAATTCATCATCAATATGTAAGTTTTCAACAATGGATTCACCATTTCCATCATAATCATCTGATTTTTGATTTTTATTTAATGATTCAAAGTCTATATATTTAAAACTTGTTATATTTTCATATCTTTCATATACTTGATGATCAAATATATATTTGTTGAAAATTCTTTCTCTTTCAACAAAATCTCTTAACATATATAAAATATATTTCTTTTCATATTTAGAATTACTATCTACTGTTAAGAATATATTAAATTCACTTTCTGACTCAGTTAATAAATTTAATAATATCTTTGCATCAATGGTATACATAGTTCCATCTATTATACATTTGTGAACATAATTGTTATATTTTAATTCACATGATTTAGTAGTTGATAAACTACATATAGATGTAATATTAATTTGTTCAGGAATAGATAGTTTAGATGTATCCATTGCTCTTAATGCAAATACTAAATCAGATCTAGAGATTTTATATACATCTAATATTTTTCCTTGATCTATATATTTTAATTTAATTGGATATCCATCCATGGAATCTAAATTATTTAATAAATGTTTATATAGTTCAGGTTTTGATAATAAATCTTTTATTAATAAAACTGGCATTTCAATTATTCCTTTTGGTGTATTAATTGGAACCATGTTTTCTAAATAATTAGAATATATTTCATAACTCTTTGGAATAAGACTATCATCGCACATTGTTGCATAAGTCTTACCATATAAATTAGTTATTTCATCTTTTGTATAAAACTCATTCATGATAGTCCTCCTACTATGTATAATTATATCATTTTATAAGATAAAAAAAGTAAATTAGTTTAACTAATTTACATAGATATACAGATTAAATCACATTTATTAATACCATATATATAAATGATATTAATAACATTCCTACAAATATTACCCATGACCATTTAGAAATATAAATAGATGGTATATTTTTATTTATTAATTTGTCTGAATCTTTTCCACTTTCAACAAATTTTAAAAATGGACTTTTATATTTAGATAAATCTTCTTTTGATAATAAATAGAATCCAATTACATTGTCATAGTCAATGTATTTAATGTCTTTAGGCATCTTTATTGCAAAAGCTGTCATCATTAAATCACCAATTGCTCCTGCAAGATTAAATATAGCTAACATAGCTAATAAATCTATTTCAAATATATATGCAGGTATAAGTGCTATAAATGTTAAAACTATAGTTGGTGCTAATAAAGATATTATTGTTCCTTTTTTAGATATTCTTTCTTGGCACATAGCATATAGTACACCTTTTTCTAACATTGCTCCATATTTAACATTTCCTTTATTCTTACAAAAGAACATAAATGATATACCATGTATTAATTCATGGATAGTTAAATATATTATCATTGCTAATAGAATTGATAAATAATTATCAAATACTATTTGATTTGGATAAGTAAGAGCCAAAAAGATAAATCCTAATACAAATAATACTAAACTAAATATATTTGCCCATAACATTTTTAATTCAAACTTATAATATTTCATATTCTCACCTTATAAAAATAATAACATATATCAACCATATATGCTATAATAAAAAACCAGGTGATGAATATGATATTTATCAATACTTCAGATAATTTTCATAGAAATTTAAATGATCATATTTTATCAAAAAATGAAATTGAAGCATATGTTTTTAACATAATAAATAAATATGGATTAGATTATTATATTACTGATGTTGAATTTATAGATGATAATAATAATCTAGGATCATATTCATTTGAAAAAGCTATTATTAAAATTAATATTCCTAAAATAATTGAAGAAGCTAAAAGATTATACGAAGAAAATAAAATAGATAAGAATCCTATTTTATTTATTAATCTAAATATTTTAGAAGCTACGTTACATGAAGTAATGCATGGTATACAAAACTATCATTTAAATGAATCTAACATTGCATATAATATTTTATATGCAAGAGAAATTGCTTATACAAATATAATAAGTGATGAATTATATGATAAATATTATTATTTATTTTCATATGAAAGAGATGCAATTATTACATCTATAGAAAATATATTACAAATTATTAAAGCTCATTACCCTGATAATGAAAGAACTTTTACATACTTTTTATCTAATTTATATAGATATTTAGTATTAGGTTATACTATTGATTTATACAATATTAAAAGTCCTGCAGAAAAGTTAAGTGAAGAATTATATCATGATTCTACACCTATCCTATCTAATATAGATTTATATGATAGAATGAAACTTGGATATCAAGTTTCATATAGAAAATATAAAAATTTTAAAAGAAATAAAGTAAGAAAGATATTATCAAAAAATAACTTGCTATAACTAATAAAAAATGTTATTATAGTAAGCACTTTAAAGGGGAAATGACTATGGGATACAATACAGTAGATGTTAATGACTACATTAAATTATTAAGCGATATAACTAAAATTGATATTCAAAGTGTTTATGTTATAGTTTATAAAAATTTCTATAAAATAAGTACTGGTGAAGTAAGTGTAAGTGATGCATATTTAAATATCACTGATGAACTTACTAAGGTAGCTAATAAAGAACAAGGAAATCTTGTTCCAAAAAGTGCATAATGAAAAGAGACTATTCAGTCTCTTTTTTTAGTTTTTTAATTATTGCTTCTATTTCTGCTTTTTTATTATTTAATTCAGTATAATCATTCTTAGGATATATAGCTGTATAACTTGCTGTATTTTCATTTAATATTTTATATATATCATCTGTATATAAATTTAATGATTTTAATAATTCATCTAATTTAATAACAAGTATATATACATCATCTAAATTATCATATTCTTTATTTTTTAAACATTGGTTAATATAATCTTTTATAAAATTTGTATATTCTAAATACATATATAAATCTAATAAATAATTATTTGAATTGTCAATAAATCTTTCATCATTAATTGTTTCATATGACACTAATGCTATTCTTAATTTGATATATGACATTAATAATTTATGATATATAAACCACATTTTATTGTGTTTAATAAAGCCTTTTGTTTCTTTAGCAATCATTATCATTACTGATTCATCTACATCTGGATTTCCTTTTTTATATTCATCAATATAATAAATAATACTATTTAAAGGTTTTAATATATTATCTTCCATACATTTCTTTCCTTAATTCTTTTATACCATCAGATGTAATGAAATCTAAGAAATTATCTTCGTATTTAAGTTTAAATACTTGATCATTTATTTTAATAAATATATCTTCATCTATTAATTTCATATATTTATTATCATATATTACAAGAGTATCATGTCTATCTTCTTTAACATCTTCATATAAAGCATCTTCATCAATATACTTAAATGACTTTAATAATTTTCTCATTCTAGAAAATTCTAAATCTGCATTTGGTATATTATATATTCTTTTTACTTTATCAAAAGAATATGTTTTATGATCTTCTTCTATATAACTAATTGTATTATCAGTTGGTACATAGAATCTTTCTGCTTTTATTACTTTTAATGAATCACTTTGTCTTTTTATAATTATTGTTTCTGTTTGATAATTATGAATATTAATATATGTTTCAGCTATATTATCTGCAGATTCATCAATTAATACTAATTCATCAGTTAAAGATTTAATATATAATCTAACTATTCTACCTTCTATTTTAAAACCTATAGAATCTCCATTTGGAGAATGTACTAAAACAGGATCTAATGTATTAACATTTAATAGAGATTTTAATATATACTCTAAATTATATTTTTTTATCAAAATATTGTATAACTTCTTTGTTGCCATGTACAACCTCCTAATAATGTAAACTATTATAACATAAATAATAAAAAATGATATAATTAATTTAGAATGAAGGTGATTAGTATAGAAGATTATATATATGACTTTTTAGATTATATAAGAGTTGAAAGAAACTATTCTGATTATACTGAAACATCTTATGAAACTGATTTAGATAATTATTATAATTATATAAAATCTAAAAGAATATATTTTAAAAATATAACTTATAAACAAATCACTTTATATACTAAATATTTAAAAGAAGAAAAAAAATTAAATAGTACTTCCATCAATAGACATTTATCTGCACTTAGAAGTTTTTATAATTATTTAGTATTAAAAGGTATATGTGAATCTAATCCATTTAAAATGGTAAGTTCATTAAAGAAACCTTTGATGTTACCAAATTTTATGAAATACTCAGAATTTGAACAAATGATTAATTCATGTGATGATACAGCATTGGGAATTAGAAATAGATGTCTATTAGAATTACTTTTAGCTACAGGTGCAAGAATTGGTGAAATAATTAAAATTGAAGTTGATGATATTAATTTTTCTAATAATGAAATAAAAGTATTAGGTAAAGGTAATAAAGAAAGAATTGTATATTTTAATGAACATACACATGAAGCATTAAAAGAATATATAAATGGACCTAGAGAAGAATTATTGAATGGTAATTCATCTAATAGATTATTTATAAATCATATTGGTGGAGAATTAACAACAAGAGGTGTAAGAGATATTATTGATAAAATAATATTAAAAAGTTCAGTTAATACAAAAGTTACTCCACATACATTTAGACATACATTTGCAACAATGTTATTAAATGAAGGATGTGATTTGAAATCTGTTCAAGAATTACTAGGACATGCTAATTTATCAACTACATCTATTTATACACATGTTACAAATGATAGAATAAAAGATATTTATTTACATACTCATCCAAGAGCAAAAAAATAAGAGACTTATAAAAGTCTCTTTTTGTTTTTAATTAGAAGAATAATCCAATTAATCTATAAAGAAATTTAATATATTTAAACCACATAGGTATTATCTCCTTTCTAGCCCTCTCACTTTATATATACACGGTCCACCTATGAAATTACTCGAAATTTATCAAAATTTTTTTAAAAAAATATTTTTTTATAATTTTTTTAGAAAATTTCAAGTAAAATGACATACCCACCGTGTATATATAAAGTGAAGGGAGGTAAAAATATGAAAAAGAATTTAGAAGTTATTCAAGAAGAAATTTCTGATTGTGGTGTTTCTTGTTTATTATCAATAATAAGATATTATGATGGAAATACTTCACTTGAAAATTTAAGAGTTTCTTCGTTAACATCAAATGAAGGTGTTAATATGTTTAATTTAATAGAATGTGCTAAAGAATATGGATTTGATGCTAAAGGTATAAGAGAAGACAATATATATAAATTAAATCTTCCTTGTATATTACATATAAATATAAATAAAGCCCTCTCACATTTTATATGTTTATATGAAATTAAAAATGATATAGCTACTATTATGGATCCAGCATGTGGATTTAAAAAAGTGCATATTAAAAATTTATCAAATAAATATACTGGTAATTCTATTCAATTAATACCAAGAATAAAACTAGTTAAAGAAAACTCAAATAATACCCTGAAAGATATTATTAAGAATGAACTATTAAAAGAAAAGAAATATTTATTTATACTTTTGATGTTAAATATATTGTTCATCATCTTATCTATAGTTAGTTCAACTTATATTGAATTTATAACAAAGTATAAAAGTATATTGATAATTGTTATATTCATTCTTATTAATATTTTAACAACTATAGTTAATTATCTTATAAATATATTTTCTCTTAACTTAAGTAATATAATTGGTAAAAACTTACTATCTAACTTTTTTGATTATATTTTTAGGCTTCCTTTAAAATATATACATTTAAAGTCATCTGGAGAAATAATTAAAAGAGTTCATGATATGGAACATATTAAAGATGTATTATCTAATTTTATTATTAATACTATTTTAAATTTAATAATAATACTTTCTCTATTGATTATTATTTCATTCATTAATACTAAAATCTTATTTATGATACTTTTATTTATTATTTTAATATTAGGTCTCACAACCTTGTCATATAAAGGTATTAATAAAAAAATTAATAAGACAATATTTGATAGTACAGATTATGAAACAAATTTGATTGATTATTTAAATGGACTTACAAGTATAATGCATTCGAATTCATCTATAAATATGTTTAATACTTTAAATAATTCAATGATAAAATCTTTGGATAGTAATAATGCATTTAATATATATACTTCCAAATGTGAGTTTATAAAAAATGTATGTTCTAATTCTTTTATGTTTATTATAAATACTATTTTATTTATTGATATTATCAATAATTCCCTTGATATTAATAGTTATATA
>CAMOID010000015.1 GCA_946615975.1 uncultured Caryophanales bacterium | reverse complement strand
TTTTATTTATGTTATAATTAATGTGGTGATAATATGAGTAAAAAGTTTATATATGGATTTGATGTTAATAAATATATTGATAAAGCTATAGAAAAAATGAGTTTTACTTATCCATGGGTTAGTAAAAAATTATTTGATAAAAGATATGAATACTTAATTGAAAAAATAAATAATAAATATCAATTTGAATATATTTATCATTGGGATGACTCTTCTGAGAAAAAGATATTAGATGTTGATAGTGATGGATTTATTCAAAGAATAATATGGGATCAAGAGTATGCTGTTGAAAAAGTAAATGAAGTAAAAGATGTATTTGTAGTACCTGGACAAAGTGGTAAAGTTCTTCATGATTGGCATTTAGAAAACTATGAATTTAGAAGTCATAAATTAGGAGGGTATTCTGTTTTTTGTCAAGCAGGTGATAGAGTAACAGGTGGATCAAGAACTTTCTTTATTCCTCCAAGTTATTTTGAAGGAGACTATGATAGTTTCTTAGATAAGTATATAAAACTTGTTCCTCCTTCATTTGGTTTTACAAGAGAAGAATTAGCTAATATTCCTGAATTAAAGAAATTCTTAGGTTATTAAAAATATGTATACTTAACATATAGTAAAGATTATATAGAAGAAAAATATGATATAATTTTTATTGTTAGGAGTAGATAAAAATGAAGATAAAAGGAAAGAATGTAATTATTACTGGTGGAGCAAGTGGTGTTGGTAAAGAACTAACTAAACAAATGCTTAAACTAGGTTGTAATGTTGCATCTATTGATATCAATGCTGAAAACTTAGAAAAATTAAAAGAAGAATTAAATTCTAAAAGACTTAGAACTTATGTAGTTGATATGGGAAATGTTGAATCTATAAAAGAATTTAGAGAAAACTATAAGAAAGATTATAGTGATGTAGATATCATCATTAATAATGCTGGTATTATTCAACCATTTGTTAAAGTTGAAGAATTAGATGATAAAACAATTAATAAAGTAATGAATGTTAATTTCTTTGGACCAGTTAATTTAATTAGATTCTTTATGGAAGATTTAACTAAAGATAGAAGTGAACAATATATTGTTAATGTTGCTAGTATGGGTGGTTTCTTTCCATTCCCTGGTCAAACAATATATGGTGCATCAAAAGCTGCATTAAAAATATTTACAGAAGGATTATATGCAGAGTTAGAAAAAACTAATGTAAGAGTAATGATAGTATTACCAGGAGCAATGAATACAAATATTACAACAAACTCAAATGTTAATATTGATACTGATTCATCTTCAGCTAGTTTTAAAATGTTAGAAGCTGATGAAGCAGCTGCTCAAATTATAAAAGGAATTGAAAAGAATAAATTTAAACTATTCTTAGGAAGTGATTCTAAATTCTTAAAATTCTTATATAAATTAAATTCGAAAGCTGCAATTAGTTTTATAAATAAAAAGATGAATGTTAATAAGTAAAAGACTAAATAGATTTAGTCTTTTTTTATGTTATAATTACTTTAGGATGTGAGTATATGAATATTATTGAATATGAAGATAAATATTTAGAAGACGTAAAAGATTTGCTTGTAGAATTAGAAGAGTATATAATATCAATCGATATGGACCAATTAGATCAATTACATCCAGATTATAGAGATAAGATGGCTGTATTAGATTTAGAAGAAGTATCTAATAATAATGGTAAATGTTATATAGCTGTAGAAGATAATAAAGCTATAGGTGTTATTATGGGTATAGTTGGTACATATGATGAATATGATTATTTAGATTATAAATGTCCTAAAAGAGGAATAGTAACTGAATTAGTTGTATCTAAGAATATAAGAAGTTCAGGTATAGGACAACAATTAATGAATAAAATGGAAGAGTATTTTAAAAGTATAGGATGTGAATATGTATTAATTGATGTATTTGGTTATAATGATAATGCATTAAAGTTTTATTATAAACAAGGATATCATGCAAGAATGTTAACAACTATAAAAAAAATATAGAGGTGAGTTTATATGAACGTATTTAATGTTAAATATGAAGTATTAACAAAAAAAGGATGTAAATCAAAATTTATATTAATTGGTGATTTACATGGATGGGTTGGAAATGAACAAATTTCTAAAGTAGTAGATAATATTAAAGATGGAAATCCAGATATTATATTTATAGCAGGTGATATACTTGCAGAAAGTTATCAATGGACTCAAAGAGGAAAAGTAACTGAAGTTGAAAAATTATTAAAATCATTAACTGAAGGTGGAGCAGATGTAGTTACTGTATTAGGTAACCATGATACTCATAAAGTAACTGATGAATTAATGGATAATTATTTAAATTTGGAAAATATAGATGGAGTACATCCATTACATAATACAAGTGTTGATATTGAAAAGAATGGTGAAAGTATTCATGTTGCTGGTGTTACTACTGATGCAAGAGATGGAGTTACAGCAGCTACTAATATGGTTCCAAGATTTACAGGTGTAGATGAAAGACCTAAAAGAATAGTAGAAACTATTAAACCATTATTAGACTTAAATGATGAACAAATTAATATCTTATTAATGCATGATCCAAGACAATTAAGAATGCCTAAAGTAGATGAAGCAACTAGAGGATTTGATGTTAGAATGGCAGCTCATATTCATAATGGATATCTTCCATTTAAAATATCTACTAAAAATGAAAAAGTTTTAGACCAAGACTGGGCACATTATTTATTCTTAGGTTTACCTAAACTAAAGAGTAGAAACTTTGCTAGAGGTGTAGCATATGGTAATACTAATTTCTATGTATTATGTACTCAAACTAATGACTACTATTTAGTAATGTATGATCAAGAAAAGAAAGATAATGAATACTTTAAAATAACAATGAGTGTAGCAATTGAATTCATTAAGAAATATAATTTAACACCAAGTGTAATAACAGGTGGAATAAATAGATATGTTGGTGTTCCTTTTGAAGGAAGCGAAGTTACTGAATTCAGTATGAAAAAAAGATAAAATAGACTAGATAATCTAGTCTATTTTTTATTTGTTGAAAGTTCTACCAATAGTAGAGAAAAGTTTGTAACTAGTAGAGTTATTGTATTTTATAATGAATATGTAAGGAGGTAACATGAATAAAACATTGAATGAAGATGAAATAGTATTGAAAAAAATAAAGGAAGCAAAGAAATGTATTAATACTAGATTAAATCAATTGAGACAAGATCCTAATGTTAAAAGATATATTGAATTAACAAGAGATCTTATTAAAATTGATAAAGAATATGAATCACTTATGTATAAGTATATAGATGATTCATGTGATAATTTATTAAATATTAATGTATAATATATATATGGAGGGTATATGGATAGTATTAAATTTGGTAATTATTTAACTGAACTTAGAAAAAATGAAGGTTTAACTCAAAGATATGTAGCATATGAATTAGATGTATCTGATAAAGCAGTTAGTAAATGGGAAAATGGTAAATCAAAACCATCTATTGATGAATTAAAAAAGTTATCTAGTTTATATGATATATCAATAAATGATTTGATAGATAATATGGAAGAAGAAAAGAAAGTCAAAATAAATAAGATTGTTTTAACTGGAGGACCATGTGCTGGTAAAACAACTGCACTTACATGGATAAACAATTATTTTGAAGATAGAGGTTATACAGTTTTGTTTATTCCAGAAACAGCTACTGAATTAATTCCTAATGGAGTTGCTCCATGGGTTTGTAAATCAAACTATGATTTTCAATCAGCAGTAGCAACTCTTCAAAAAACAAAAGAAAAAGTATTTGAAGCAGCAGCTAAAGGAATGAATGCTGAAAAAATATTAATTGTATGTGATCGTGGTATGTTAGATAGTAAAGCATATATGAAACAATCTGAATTCAAAAGATTGTTAAAAGATTTTAATACAACAGAAGTAAGAGAAAGAGATTCATATGATGCTGTATTCCATTTAGCTACAGCAGCTAAAGGTAAAGAACAATTTTATACTTTAGAAAATAATACAGCTAGAACTGAAACTCCAGCTCAAGCAAGAGAATTAGATGATAAAATTATTTCAGCTTGGACAGGACATCCTCATTTTAGAATAATTGATAATAGTACAGAATTTGAAGAAAAACTTGAAAGACTATTAAAAGAAATTGCTGGATTCTTAGGAGAACCTGAACCATTTGAAATAGAAAGAAAATATTTGATAAGTTATCCAGATATTAAGAAATTAGAAAGTCTACCAAATTGTACAAAAGTAGAAATAGCTCAAACATATTTGAAATCAGATGACCCTGATTCAGAGAAGAGAGTTAGAGCTAGAGGTATTGATGGAGACTATATGTATTATCTTACTGAAAAAAGAAAAGTTACTAATTTAAAAAGAGTAGAAGTTGAAAAGAGATTAAACCAAAATGAATATCTAAGATATTTAATGGATCAAGATAATACTTTAAGAACAATCCATAAAACTAGATATTGTTTATCAGATGAAAATCAATACTATGAAATAGATATTTATCCTGAATGGAATAATCAAGCAATCATGGAAGTTGAACTTTCAAGTGAAGAAGATAATCCTCAATTACCTTCATTCATTAATGTAATAAAAGATGTTACTGAAGAAGAACAATATAAGAATTATAATATGGCTAAAGAGATGCCTAAACAATTAATAAAAAAGAAATAATATGATATACTTTATTTATGAGGTGATAATGTGAAATTATTAGGTAATATACTATGGTTCATATTTGGTGGTTTTATAAGTGGATTATCATGGATATTTTCAGGACTAATATGGTGTATATCCATTATAGGAATTCCATATGGACTACAATGTTTTAAATTTGCAACATTATCATTCTTTCCATTTGGTAAAGATGTAGAATATGGTGGTGGAGCTGTTTCAACAATTGCTAATATTATATGGTTAATATTCTTTGGTATATGGATGGCAATAGGTCATGTTATTACTGGAGCATTATGGTGTATAACAATTATAGGTATACCATTTGGAAAACAATTCTTTAAATTAGCAAAATTATCATTAATGCCATTTGGTGCACAAGTAGTAAAAAAATAAGACTAGAAAATAATAGTCTTTTTTTGTATAATACCTCCAAGGTGATATAAATGGATTATAGATATGAAACAAAAGATGAAGCAAGAGATTTCCATAAACAAAGAAGAGCATTTATTATATTAAATGATGAATTAGAAGTATTACCATTAGGATCTAATATGTCACATTTTGAATATTGTGAATCTAAGGGTATAGATAAAGAAACATTTAATAAGATAACAAGAGGATATTATTTAAATGGTAGATTAGTATTCTATAAAGATAATTTTATATATGATGATGCTTTAATAGTAGAATCTATAAAACATTTAGGAGAGATAATAGAAGCATTACAAATAAATGATTTTAATATTTACTTTGGTGTAATACCAGAAGATAATTTTGCACCTGATTTCTTCTTTGGTAAATATGAAGATGGTAGTTTAATAAAACCACTTATAAAAGGTTTAACTAAAAAAGACTAGTTTTAACTAGTCTTTTATAATGTCATTATAAAATAGTTCTTCTGAATCATACCATTCTTCAGAATAGAATCTATCAGCTAACCATGGGTCTTTTGGTCCAGCATAATGAAATATTTTTACAAGTGATTTATTTAATACTTCTAATGTGACATTGTTTATAAAATTATAAATACTTGGTATATATAATTCTTTATCTGTACATACTATATTTAATGTATCTTGATCAGGGTATAATAACTTTCTTGAATTAGCTATTTCAAACCATTTAGATATTATATTATCTTCTCTTATTTTCTTTAAGTTAAATAAAACTACACCTGAGTTAATATAATTACCAGATAGATTTAAAGAATAGATATAATCATCATCATATACACCATAGTCTTTAACACCAGCTACATAATAATCAGTTATATCTATATCCCATATTCTAGAGATATCTCTTCTTACAATAGTATCTGTATCTAAATATAATATTTTATCTTCATTTATATAATCCGCTAATATTAATCTTGTAAAACATAAATTAGAATATTCAGTATCTCTATTAGGTGAATATTCATGTAAGTATTTATCTAATATATTATTAGTATTAATAATTTCTATTTCTATATTAAATTTAGATTGTATTTTATCTAAATATTTAATATCTGATATATTATCATCTTCTAAGAATAAATATAGTTTTTTAATACTTTTATTAAAGTATAAAAGAGAATAAATATCTACTACTAAATATTTATACCAATTTCTTGTACAACTCATTGCTATGTTCATTGTTACACCTCATTATAATAGTATCATATTTATTTTACACATTCAATTAGGTGTAAAGTGTAAATTAAATATGATATTTTCAATTTTATATTAGATATATATTATAATTAATATAAGGAATGGTTTGTATGAAAAAAGTAGGTATAGTAATATTATTAACTTTATTATTTTTTCCAACTGTAGTCTTTGCAAATTCTATAGGTCCTTTTTTAGAAGATATAAGTGTTTCTGTTAATTGTACTAATTGTAATGATGAAGATAAAGAAGTTGTCTTTCAATTATATGGTGATGGAGAAGCTATAGAAGGTAAAAAGATGGTTCTTAGTAAAGCTAATAATTATCAAGGTGTTTTTACTGAATTACCTATATATAAAGATAAAAAGTTTAATAAAATTAAATATGAAGTTAAATACTTAGAAGGTGAAGCTTACGTAAGTGTATCAGATGATGATATTACATATGAAAAAGGTACTATTAGTAAATGGGTACAAGTATTGCCTGAAGATATACAAGAAGGACATCAATACGTATTATTTACTGATAATTGGAATTATGAGAATAATGGATTACCTAAACATGCATTATTAACATGGGATATGAAATTAACTCCATCAGAAGCTAAAGCTGATTATGAAATAATAGATGGTAAACAATCATTTTATTCTTTAACAATTGATCCTGATGTTAATAATATTTGGACAGTTACTAAAGTTCCTGCAACTGATCCATTATATGATCAATTTAAAAATTATTTATTCTTTACTAATTATAAGAATAAAAATATAACATTAACTGGTTATAATATGGGAGATTGGATTAATTATATTTATAAGTATTCTGGAAAACCAGATGGTTTTGTTGAAAGTGAAAATGCATATTATACTAATAAAATAGAATTAATACCTGTTGAAGATTCTAATGGTAGATTTATGATTACTAGCCATAATAATATAAATGGAGTAATAAGAGGAACTAAGTATTTAGGTGTAGATCACTTTGCTAATATTGTTGCTCAAAATGTACCTGAATATGCTGCTCATTTAATGCTATTTGAACATGTTGAAGAAAAAGAAGTAGTATTAGGTGAAAAAGTGGTTATTAATACAGTATTATGTAAAAATAAGATTAATGAAAATCCACAAACAGGAGTAGAAGATTATGCTTATGTTTTATTAATATTACCAGTAATATTAATTGGATCATTAAAATTAATAAAGAAATATAGAAAGTTTAATTAATACTATAAAAAAGGAAAATAATAATTCCTTTTTTATTTGTTTTATTATATAATATTACTCACTTGGGGTGATTAATGTGATAGATAATAATAATTATTATTCATCATTATCTGATGAAGAATTAATGCAAATGTTTAATCAAATTGCTATGGAAAAGAATAGACTTGATTGGGCATATTATTATATATGTGTTGAAATAGAAGCAAGAAAGAAGAAAATAGCTAATCCACCAGCCGTAAATAATATAGTTTCTCCAAAAGGTGGTTTTAATGGAGAATCTCAATTTCAAAAAAGAACTGATGAAATAGTAAAAAAAGAATTGAAAAAAGAAGATAAAACCTCCTTATAGGAGGTTTTAATATGGTATAATAATTATATGAGTTACATACAAGGAAAATATAAAAAATCAATTTTTGAAGGTAATAATGGCTATTTAGTTGGCCTTTTTCGTGTGCGTGAATCTTCTGAAGATATATATGAAATAGTTAATAATAGAACTATTACTTTTACTGGATCTTTTCCTAGTTTAAATACAGATGATACTTATATTTTATATGGTGAATATATTTATCATGAAAAATTTGGTTATCAATTTAAAGTAGATACATATGAAAGAGTAGAACCAAAAGGGGAAGATGCTATTATAGAATTCTTAACATCTGACTTTGTAAAAGGATGTGGAGAAAAAAGAGCTAAACAAATAGTAAATGTTTTAGGTGAAGATGCTATTAAATTAATTAAAGAAGATATTAATAATTTATATAAATGTGATATACCTAAAAGTACTGCTCAAAAGATATTTGATTCTATTACTAATTATTATGATTTAGATGAAACAATTATATATTTAACTGGATTAGGTTTCTCAGTTAAAGAAATAAATAAAATAATTGCAATGTATGGTAAGAATGCTAAGAAAGCAGTAGAACTAAATTTATATTCATTTGTAGACTTTGTAGATTTTGATAAATTAGATAGTATTTATTTTAAAATGTTTGAAGAAAATACAGATATGAGAATAAAAGCATGTATTATTGAAACTATGAAACGTCTTACATTTGAAACAGGTGATACATATTCTTCTAAAGAAGAAATATATGAAGCTTTAATTAGATTATTTGAAGTTAATATATATGATACATTTGATGATTATATGTCTATCTTAGAAGAAGAAGGAAATATAATTCATAAAGATAATAGATATTATTTAATAGATTTATATGAAGATGAAATGTATATTGCTAGAGAATTAAAAGTAATTAATTCTAGAGATATTCCACCTATACCTGATTTTGTTATCACTATAAATGATATACAAAAAGAATATGGTATTAAATATGATGATGAACAAATAGAAGCAATTAAAAGTGCTTTAGAAAATCCAGTAACATTAATAACAGGTGGACCTGGAACTGGTAAAACTACAATTATAAATGGAATATTAAATACTTATAAAGAAACATATCAATTAAGTGCTCAAAAAATGAAAGATAAAGTAATACTTTTAGCACCTACAGGAAGAGCAAGTAAAAGAATGTCTGAAGCAACACTTTATCCTGCAAGTACTATTCATAGATTCTTGAAGTATTCAATGGATACAAAAGAATTCCAAGTAAATGAACATAATAAAGTATATCCTGATTTAGTAATAGTAGATGAAGTATCAATGATAGATACTAATTTATTTGCATCTTTATTAAAAGGTTTAGATAATCATGTTAGATTAATACTTGTAGGTGATGAATTTCAATTACCATCTGTAAGTCCAGGTAATATATTAAAAGATTTAATTGAATCAGATTATTTCAATTATATTCATTTAACTACAATATATAGACAAAGTGATAATTCATTTATACCTATATTAGCATCTGAAATTAAGAAACAAGATATAGAATCAGATATTAGTTTAAAGAAAGATGATTATAACTTTTTACCTTGTACTAAATTAGAAATAAAAGATATGATTAAAGAAATAGTTAATAGATCTGTAAAAAAAGGATTAAGTGAAAAAGAAATACAAATACTAGCTCCTATGTATAAAGGAGAAAATGGTATAGATAATTTAAATATGATATTACAAAATATATTTAATCCTGAAAAGAGTAGTAAGAAAGAAGTTACTATAGGATCTGTTATTTATAGAGAACATGATAAAGTATTAAACTTAGTTAATAATGTAGAAAATAATATTTTTAATGGTGATATTGGATATATTAAAAAGATAGATATTAAGAGTAAAGAAAATTTTATGGTTATAGATTTCTATGGTAATAATGTCTCTTTTAAAAGAGAAGATATATCAAGTATAAGACATGCTTATGCTATGACTATACATAAATCACAAGGATCTGAATTTGATCATGTTATTATGCCTTTAACAATGGAATATATAAGAATGTTATATAATAAACTTATTTATACAGGAGTATCTAGAGCAAAGAAAAGTTTAGTTCTTGTAGGTGATCCAAGAGCATTTATGATGGCTGTTAATAATAATAATTCTATTTCTAGAAAAACAACCTTAAAAGAAAACTTAGATAATGTTTATAATGATACATCAAAATTTAAGATAGAGTAATTTGCCAAAATTACTCTTTTATTGTATAATAACAAACCATTAAAGAGGGGATTTATATGAGAAAAGGTATTTATGCTATTGTTAAACCAAAAGAAACTGGAGAAGTAGATATTAATTTATTATTCTGTAATAATTTATATTTATATACTGTTCAACAAGCTCAAGATAAATCAATAATGGGTAGTGTTACTAAACAAGTACAAAAATATAAAGTAGATCCAGAAAAATATCATTTTGTTTCTTTAAATAATGGAACTTATTTAGATAGTATAAGTGATATTTCTTCTAGAGAAGAGTTTATAAAAACACTTGGTGTTTTAGCTAGTGCATCTAAAGCAGCTAATGTTAATTTATATGCTTACAATAATGGAGAAATAGTATATACAACTGATGAAAGTATTTCATTACATAGAGATGAATCTAAAGTAGTAGACTTTGGTACATTAAATAAAAAAGCAATGGAAGCTTTAATTAGATCAGAAGTAAGAAGATTTAAATAAAAAAAGGAGGTTTAAACCTCCTTTTTATTTTAGTTCTCTATAAATAGATTTATCAAATGTGTGTTCTTCTATATCAAATGATTCAAGTGTTGGAGTATCTACTAAGAAGAACTTATGTAATAAATTATTCTTTGATCTATCTTCTGAAACTGGATCATCCCAAGTTAAATCTAAATGTAACCAAGTATCATCTAAATATAATGCATTCCAAACATGTGTGTTAGAAGCAACTTTATAATTATCAATTCCTAATCTATCTAATACAATAGACATTGTATCAGTATAACCAGAACAAATAGCATATCCTTCAAATAATGGTCCAATTGCTTTATCAGAATGATATGTAGTTTTACCTAGAGTATCTAATTCATTTTCATATTTTTCATCATACTTTGTATGATTAATAATATAATCATGGAATGCATATAATATTTCTTTATTAGTCATTCCTTCAGATACTAATGAAGTCCAAATTCTATTAATTTCATTTGATACTTTATCTATTTCTTCATCTGAATATAAATGTGTTACATATACAGTAACTTCTCCAGCAGTATCATATTCAATTCTTATAGTAGAGAAGTTATTATATGGATGAACATAATTACCTATAGTAGTTAAAACTTCATTCTTTTCTGTATTACTTATTTGTTTAATATCATTTATACAATCTTGATATTCAATAGGACAATAGAAAGTAAAATTATCATATCCTGCATCTAATATAGTATATAAGACATTTAATAAGTCTTGATAGTTATATGGTATAAATGTATCAGTTGTTTGTACATATTTATAATCTTTTTCTTTAGCATATTGATTTTTCTTTTCTATAGATACTTTAGGAGTACTATTAAAATAACTAGCTAACTTAGAAGTAATCTTATCTAAATAGAAAGCAGTAGCTCCAATTAGTATGAGACATATTAATATAGTTAGTATTCTTTTCTTCATGTATAATCACCATATAAATAATATATCATGAAATAGGCATAAAAAAAAGAAATGATTAATTATTCATTTCTTTAACTTTTTTATTTAATCTTGATTTTTGTCTAGCACAAGTATTTTTCTTAATTATACCTTTAGAACAAGCTTTATCAATATCTGATATAAAACCTTTTAATTCAGTATTAGCAAGTTCAGAATCTTTTTTAGATACAGCAGCTTCGATTTTTTTGATATCGTTTTTAACTCTAGATCTGACAGCTCTGTTAGCAGATTCTCTAACTGCATCTGTTTTAATAGATTTCTTAGCGCTTTTAATATTAGCCATTAATATTCGCTCCTTCCTTAAATACATATAAAATTGTACCAAAAATATAGGGCAATTGCAAACAATTTATGCACTTTTTCTTATATTTATTATATTTTCTTTACTTTTTGTTTAATTATATATAGTTTTAACTTTTTATTATAGGTATAACTATAAGTTAATAATAACTTGCATTTTATTACATTTTGTTATATTATAACAAACCAAGAAATAAAAAGGGAAATTATTCGTCTGTTTAAAGAATAGAAAGTGGGAAAATGCATGAATAAAGAAGATCTAAAATATGTATGCTGGAATATAACAACAAAATGTAATAAGAAGTGTGTTTACTGTTTTCGTGAACTATTCGAAAGTGATAGAACTTTAGAAGATAATATGAAAATATTACATAAACTAAAAGAAGCTGGGGTTAATAGAATAACATTCTCTGGTGGAGAACCATTATCATATAATGGTATATATGAACTTGCAGCTGAATCTAATAGATTAGGTATTGAAACATTTATAGTTACCAATGGTGATTATGTAAATGAAAATAATATTGAATTAATATGTGATTTATTTAAAAGAATTACATTCTCATGTGATTCACCATCATCTTATGTTAATCAAGAAAGTGGTAGAGGTGTAGATAACTATGAACATATCTTATACCTATGTAATTTAATTAAAGCTAAAAGACCTGGACATATAGTACAAATCAACTCAGTAGTTACTAGAGCTAACTATGGAGAACAAGAATATATGTTAGCTGCTATGAGAGATGAATTATCATTAGCAGGTGTTAGTAGAATTAAATTCTTCCAATTCTATCCAATTAGAGGATATTCTAAACAAAGAAGAAATTTATTATCTATAACAGATGAGCAATTTGATGCTTTAAGACAACAACAATCATGTAGACAAGAATTCTTTGATGTAACATTTAAAGATATTAAATTCTTAGATAGAGACTGTGTAGTATCTCCTAAAGGTGCTTTAAAAGAATCAGAGAATTATGAAGATAAAACATTAATAGAAGATATTACTAAAGTATCTTCAGAAGAATTACAAAGTGCTATAGATGGACACTATGAAAAAAAGAAAGTAGGTGTTCGTCATGTATAATGAATCAATAAACTTAAACTTATATAAAATATTCTATGATGTAGCTAAATATGGTTCTGTATCAGCAGCATCAAAGAATTTAATGATATCTCAACCTGCTATTTCAAGATCAATAAAGAATCTTGAATCAGAATTAAATGTAGAATTATTCCATAGAACATTAAATGGTATGGTTTTAACAGAAAAAGGTAAAGAATTATTTGGATATGTAGAAGAAGCATGTAATAGTTTAATAGTAGGACAAAGATGTATGAGTGAATCTGCTAATTTAACAAGTGGTAAACTAGCAATAGGTGTACCTACACATATTGCTTCATGTTATTTATTAGATAAACTTAATGCATTCCATAAAACTTATCCTAATATTGAAGTATCTATTATATCTAGAACTACACCTAAATTAATTAAATTACTTGAAAATCATGAAATAGATTTCATGATAGATCCAAGTCCAGTTCCATATTCTGAAAAAGAATTACATATTGAACCATTATTTACATGTAGACATGTATTTGTTCAAAAGAAGGGACTAGGAGTTAAAGCTACTTGTTTAAAAGATTTAGAAAAAGAATCATTAATATTACCTAATGAAAGAAGTAGTCATAGAACTAAATTAAATGAAATATTACAAGATAATAATGTTAAAGTTCATAATGTATTATCAATAGAGACATCTGAAATGATTAAAGAATTAGTCTTAGAAGGATGTGGAGTAGGATATATCTTAGATAAATATATAGAATCAAGTGTTGAAAAAGGTGAAATAGAAATTCTTCCTATAAAAGAAGAACTACCTGAAATACAAATTAACCTTATATATATAGAGAAATATTTAATGATAGCTCCTAAGAAATTTATTGATGAATATATATTAGTTAACAAATAATTATATAATGGTATAACGTAATGTTATACCATTAATTTTTTGTTATAAATAAGCATAGAAAATTGGTATTTTACAAAAAATAAATTATATCTATAATATTAAGTACCACTTGAGAAGAGGATTAATAAAACTACATATTTTAATCATTTCATGTGTAAAAGGGGTAAAGAATAAAAAGGGGATACTAAAGGTATCAATTGTTGATGTAGCTTGTTGATTATAAAAAAAATAGACCAATAATAATTTCTTAACTACAAAAACAAACCATATAAATTTTATTCAAGGAATGCACTTCGTGCACTATACACTATTCTTTGAATCTTTGTGTAATTCAATTCTAACTATATTAACAATTGATATATAATAATTAGAATATAAAGGGATTATACATAAAGAAAAAGAGGGGAAAAATATAGAAGTATTTACTTCTATTTTTTTGTGTTATAATTACTATAGGTGATAATATGGTATTTAGATCAATTAAATATAGAAGATTCAGTGCAATATTTTTAGATTTATTGTTATTATCTTTTTTAACTTCATTACTATTTAATAATAGTATAAGTAATCCTAGATATAATGATTATCAAAATTATAGTAAGGAATATACTGAATTAATAACTAATATTAATATAGAAGATTATAGTTCACCTGATAAAGTAATAGAATTTAAAGATAAAGTAAGTACATTACTATATAATACTCAAAAAGCTAATTTATTTTATTATATTTGGTTTGTAGTATTATCTATATTATATTTTGTTATATTTCAATATAGTACAGGTGGTAAGACATTAGGTAAGAAATTATATGGTCTTAAAGTAGTAGATTCTGAAAATAAAAAGAAAATCAGTTTAAGTAGATTAATAGGTAGAACATTATTTACAGGAGAGTTATTTTTATTTGATGGAATAGTGTTTACTTGTATATTAAATATAATAGGTATTTTACTTATAAATGATAGTAATATCTATTTTTATTACAATGCTTTAACTAATTTAATAGGTATTATATTTGAAATAGTATTTATAGTTACTTTCTTTAAAAATAAGAATAATGAGACTATTGCAGATAAAGTATTTAAAACTAAGGTTATTGATATAAAATAATTGTTTACAAATATTATAAATATGTTAAAATAAGAAACGAAAGAGGGATATTATGGCTACTAGAAGTGAATTACGTGAAAAAGTTATGACTATTCTATATCAAGTAGAATTATATAAAAAAAATAAAATAGAATATGATTTAGATGCAGTTATTAAAGAAAACGTAGAAATTGAAAATGAATTTGTTAAAGATATGGTATATGGTATTACTACATCTATGGACGAATTAGATGAAATTGCTAATAGTCATTTAGATAATTGGACAATCGATAGATTAGATTCAATGGGTAGAGCTATTTTAAGAATGGGTATCTATGAAATTAAATATATGGATACTCCAGATTTAGTTTCTATAAATGAAGCTGTTGAACTTGCTAAGAAGTATTCAGATGATTCAGTTAGAAAAATGATTAATGCTGTTTTAGATAAGTTAGTAAATGAAGAATAATAATTCTTCTTTTTTTATGCATAAAAAAAGATTAATTAAGTTTCTTTCTAGGAAACTTAGTTAATCTATTATTTTTTTCCATTAATTTCTTTTCTTGATATTTCTTTAATAAAGTAGGAACATATTCTAATTCTTTATTAGTTAATTGAGTATGTTCATATACTTCGACTATATAAAGTGTATCTGCTTCTACAGGACCATTAACACATCCATCTTTTGGATCAACTGGTAGAATAGGTAAATCATCAGCAGTTATAAAGTCTATAACTTTACCTCTAAATAATAATATAGTTCTATATTCTTCATTTGTTTCAAGTGGTTTTACGACTAAACAATCGTTTTCTCTTTTATCAAATGCAATGCATTTTGCTAAAAATATATCATCCTTTGTTATTGTGTAATCCATAGCTGTCATCTTCCTTATGTATTAATTATATCATATAGTGTAAATATAGTTCCCAAAATTTGACAAAATGACCTTTTTAGTATAGTATAAACACCAATTTGTAGGGGGGAATTATTATGAAATTTTGGCAAAAGAAGAAATTAGTTACTATTAAGGATTTAGAAACAAAAAGAGATGATTATCTAAAACATAAATTTACTAAGTATGTAGTAGATTATAAAGTAGAAGATGATAAGCTAAAAGTATTATCTAATATAGGTAATTATAGATATGTTAGAAATAATTCTACTAATACTAAAAAGTTAAATAGAATAATAGTTAAGAATAAAGTTGAAATTCAACATAGAATCGATAATTATGCTAATGAATTTAGTCAAAGATTCTTTGTATTCTTATTAAATGTAATTCTTATTTGCTTTGCAGGAGCATTTAATTTATTAACATTCTTTATAGGAAGCTATCCTTTATTCTTATTAGCTCTATTAACATTCCAATTATGTGTAATAACTACAGTATTCAGTGGATTAAATTATTATGTTTCTATAAAAGAAATACAAAATTTAAAAAGAGCTATTAATTATAAAATGAAAGATGAATTAGATTTCCCTAAATTTAAAAATTTAATAAAAAACTAATAGTAAAGTGAAAGAAAAAATAGTTTCTTTCACTTTTTATTATGATATACTAAATTATAGGAAAGGTGAGAATATATGAAATTTTGTACTAATTGTGGAGCACAAGTTCCTGAAGGAACAGCTTTTTGTCCAAACTGTGGAGCAGCTGTAGCACAAGATGCTAATCAACAAACTGTTCAACAACCAGGACAACAATTTAATGGACAACAACCAAATGTAGGAGGAGCTAATGATACTCAAACTGAAAAAGTAGTAGCTATTGTTTCATATTTAAGTATTATTGGCTTAATATTATATTTAGCTAAAACTGCTAAAACTCCATTTGGACAATTCCATGTTAAACAAGCTGCTAATTTATCAATTATTGAAATAATTGCAAGTGTTGGAATTGGCATTATAAAAGGAATTTTAAGTTATGCTGGTATTCCATTCCTTGGAACAATCTTAGGCTTAGTTAATACAGCTATTTATGTGCTTGGACTAGTTGGTCTTATTTGGGCTGCTCAAGGAAAACAAGATAAATTACCAATTGTTGGTGGTATTGAAATCTTAAAATAAGAAGATTAAAAATCTTCTTTTTTTTTGTATATAATGTTATAATTTTTTATAGGTGGGTAATATGAATCAAGATAAGATTTCTACTACAATAAAAAAGATTAGAAAAGATAATAAATTAACTCAAGAAGCATTCGCTAATGAGTTAAATGTTACATATCAAGCAGTATCTAAATGGGAAACAGGAAAGAGTATTCCAGATATTAGTACTCTTCAATTAATATGTAATAAATATGATATAGATATTAATGATTTATTAGATACTCCTGTTAAGAATAAAAAAAATAGTAATCTAATCTTTATTTTTATGGTAATAGTTGTTGTTATAATAGCTGGTACTATAATTGGAATTGATTTATATAAAAACCATGGAACGTTTGAAACAAGAGAACTAGGATCTACTTGTAAAGATTTTAATATATATGGTACTGTTTCATACGATGAAACTAAGACTCATATTACAATCGGTAAAGTAGATTATTGTGGTAAAGAAGATAATAATACATATAAGAAAATAGAATCTACTTTATATAGTATTCATACTGATGGTAAAGAAATGGAAATGGCTAAAGGGGATACAATTAATAATATAACTTTAAATAATTATTTAAATGAATTGAAATTTAATACATCTTCTAATACATGTAGCATTATTAAAGGTATTAAATTAAAACTAGTGATTAAAGCTTATAAGGATGATAATGTTTCAACAACATATGAAATACCTTTAAATTTAAGTGATACTACTTGTTAATAAAAAATAAAAATTATATAATTTATTCTAGAGGGTTATGATTATGAAGAAGAAATCAATATTATACGTAATAGTAAGACCTATAGTTATATTCTTTACTAAATGTTTTCTTACTCCTAAATTTAAAGGTTTAGAAAATATACCTAAAACTGGAAGAATAGTACTTGCTGGTACTCATACTAATGAATTAGATTGTTTATTGTTAATATGTTCTACTAAAAGAGAAGTACATTTCTTAGCTAAGAAAGAATTATTTAAAGGTCCATTTGGATTTATATTTAGAAATTTAGGCTTAATAGCTGTAGATAGACAAACTCATTTGTTAGATGCATTTGGAAAAGCAAAAGAATACTTAGAAATGGATGAAGTAATTGGTATATTCCCAGAGGGAACAACTGAGAAAACTGGTGAGATACTTCCATTTAAAAAAGGTGCTTGTAGGATGGCATATGATACGAATAGTAAAATAGTACCATTTGTAGTAAAAGGAAAATATACATTATGGTCTAGAAACTTAGAAATAGAGTTTTTTAAACCTCGTAAGATAGAATCAAAGTTTATTGTTGAAGAAACTAAAAAACTTAGAGATTTTATAGTGAGTAAAAAGGAGGGATAGTATGGGATTATTTAATTCATCTATCTTTGATATTTTTAGAAAAAAGAAAAAATTACATGGAGTTTGGGAAAAGTATTATACAAAAGAAGAATTAGATATTCATATACCTGATATTTCTATGTATGATCATATTGTTTTAAGTGAACATAAATATTCTAAATTAAAAGCTATAGAATATTTAGGTGTTAAAATAACTTATCATCAATTATTAACTAGAGTTAATAAAATAGCTAAATCATTTAAATATTTAGGTGTTAAAAAAGGTGATATAGTTACTATTTGTTTACCTAATTTTCCTGAAGCATTATATTGCTTATATGCTTTAAATAAATTAGGTGCAATAGCTAATATGACACATCCATTATCAAGTGAAGGAGAATTAAAAGAAGCTGTTAATTCTACTAAGAGTAAGATCTTAATAATGTGTAATCAATTCTATAATAAATTAGAACCTATTGTTAATGAAACTTATTTAAAACATATAGTATTTGTTAATGCTGCTGATTCTATGAATCCATTCATGGGTATAGCATATAGATTAATGAATCTAGGTAAATATAAATATCCTAAAAAAGGAATTTATATGATGACTTGGAAAAAGTTTGGTTCATTAAGTAAAAAAGTTTCAAATCTTAAATATAAGAAGATGGGTAAAAATCAACCTGCAGTTATTATTCACTCAGGTGGTACATCTGGTAAACCTAAAAATGTTGTTATTCAAAATAGAGCATTCTATTTAGGAGCTAAACAAACAGGTGATATTGATTTACATTTAAAACCTGGAGATTCATGTTTAGCTATTATGCCTAACTTTCATGGATTTGGTTTATCTGTATGTATGCATACAGCTTTAACATTAGGTTGTTATACAACATTAGTACCTCAATTTGATGCAAAGAAATTTGATGTATTATTTAATAAAACAAAACCAACTGTTGTATTAGGTGTACCTACATTATTTGAAGCATTTATTTCGAATAATAATGTTAAGAACTTAGATTTATCTTTCTTAAAGTTCTTAGTAAGTGGAGGAGATCAATTACCTAAGACTTTAGAAGATAAAGTAAATGAATATTTAAAAGAACATAATAGTACTGCTAAGATAACTCAAGGATATGGATTATCTGAAGCATTAGCTGCAGTTTCTTTATGTCATCATGATATTAATAAATCTGGTTCAATTGGTATACCTTTAGCAGGTAACTACATTAAGATTATTGATCCAGGTACTAGAAAAGAATTACCATTTGGTGAAACTGGTGAAATAGTTATTCATACTAAAGCATTAATGCTTGGATATTTAAATGAAGAATCAGAAACAAATGATGCATTACAAGTTCATGATGATGGACATGTATGGTTACATACAGGTGACTTAGGATATATGGATGAAGATGGATTTATCTTCTATAAAGGAAGACAAAAGAGAATGATTATAACTTCAGGTTATAATGTTTATCCTTCTCATATTGAAGAAGTTATTGAATCACATCCAGATGTTTTACAATGTACTGTTGTAGGTATTCCACATCCTTATAAACAAGAAGTTGCTAAAGCATTTATTGTTTTAAAAGATGGAACATTTAATCCATTTGTTAAACAAAGTATTAAAGATTTATGTAAAAAGAATTTAGCTAAGTATATGGTACCAGCTGAATTCGTATTTAGAAAGAAACTTCCTAAAACTAAATTAGGTAAAGTAGATTTCCAAATGTTAAAACAAGACAACGGGGCTGATGACGATGAATAAGAAACCACCAATTTATAAAATAGGAGCTGCTATTTTAGGACCTATATTTAAATGGTATTACACACCAATTATAATTGGAAAAGAAAATATTCCTAAAGAAGGATCATGTATTTTAGCAGGTGATCATATACATTTATATGATCAATGTCATGCTATAGTTTCTACTAATAGAAACTTAGTATATATGGCTAAAAAAGAATATTTTGATAATAAAAAAACAGAATGGTTCTTTAAAGGAGTAGGTTGTATACCAGTAGATAGATCTAAAAAAGATGAACATGCTGTTGAATCAGCATTAGAAGCATTAAACTCTGGTGAAATACTTGGTATATTCCCAGAAGGAACTAGAAATGCTTTAAAAGAAGAAAGAGTTCAAGAAATATATGATAATTATTTCAAAGATTTAGATTATAGAGAATTTTCTACAAGATTAAATGCTGGTAAACCTAAATTATCTCAAATAAAATATTTATTAAATTTATTTGATAAGAAAAAGATTAAAAGACAAGAATTAGATATATATATCTATAATGTTGATGAAGCATTAAGAGAGTTATGGAAGAATAATGTTATTAAAGAACATGATTACTATGATTCACTTTTATTAGATTTTAAATTTGGAGCAGTAAGTATGGCTCAAAAAACTAATAGTCCAATTTTACCAATGGTAGTAACAGGAGATTATAAGTTTAAATCTAAAAATCTAATAGTTAGATTTGGTTCTTTATATGAAGTAGGTAAGAAAGACTTAGCTAAAGCAAATGAAGAACTAAGAGAAATATTTATACAAATGTTAAAAGAAAACTATGAGATGACTAAATAGTTTTCTTTTTAAAGGAAATATTCATTGGAAAAAGTAATGATATTCATATTTTTAATCTAGGTGGATCTTATAAAATAGGATTTACTTTTGAACATGGAGTTGTCTCGTAGGAGGATAGATGAAAAAGATTCTAAGTAATATAATTATAAGAAATATAATTATTATTTTTACTATTATATTATTTTTACTATTTAACTATAATTATGATGGTATTATGATATATTCTTTTATACTATTGTCTATAATAATTATTATTTTTATAAAAGATTTGTTAATAATTTATTATTTAAATAAATATATTCAACACGATAAAATTA
>CAMOID010000014.1 GCA_946615975.1 uncultured Caryophanales bacterium | reverse complement strand
ATATCCATATATATTATATTTAATAAGATTACTTTTCTTATTAATATAATTAATAAAATCTTTATCTATTTTATTAACATGTTGATCTTGATATGAATATACTTTATCATTTCTAATTTCTTTTTCTTTTAATAAATCATTTAATTCTTCTTTTTTATCTGTTGTATATGGATTAATAAAGATAGGAAAATTAGAAGCATATTCTTTATTATAATTATCTAAACTTATACTAAATCCATTTCTTATACCTAATACTAATAATAAAGATATTAGACCAATGCTAAAAGCAATAGCTGTTAGTATATTTCTTTTCCATTTATTAAATAAATTATTATTAATAATTCTAAAGAGTTTAAATATATTTAAATGTACTTTCTTATATGTTTCATTTATTACATTAGTTTTTTTATTATTCTTTTTATTATCGTTTATAATTTTACCATCTTTAATAGTTATTATTCTATCTGCATATTTAACTGAATATTCATGATTATGTGTAACCATGATTACTAATTTTGTTTTACTTATTTCTTTTAAAATATTCATGATGATTTCACCAGTTTTAGAATCTAGTGCTCCAGTTGGTTCATCACATAATAAGATATCTGGGTTTTGAACTAACACTCTTGCTATTGCTACTCTACCTTTTTCTCCACCTGATAATTTATTTACTTTTTTATTTTTAAGTTTATAAATATTTAAATCTTTTAATATTTTATCTACATCTTTACTATTATGTGTAATAGTAACATTTTCATATACAGTTAAATATTCTATTAAATTATAATTTTGAAATATAAATCCAATTTTCTTGTAATGAAAATAATCTATTTCTTTTTTTCTTAATCTACTTAAATCTTTACCATCTAGATAAATATTACCTTTTGTAGGTTTATCTAATAAACCTAATAAATTTAATAAAGTGGATTTACCAGATCCAGATGATCCTTCTATTGAAATCAAACCTTTATCAAGTTTAAGACTAATATCATTTAATATATATTCTGAATTTACTGCATACTTCTTAAAAACATGTTTAAGTTCTAGCATATTAAATTCCTTTCTAACTCTTCCTCGAATAGATATTATAAACTAAATAAAATAAAAAGAATAGTTAAAACTATTCTTATAATCTTATTTCTTTAACTTTATTATGTTTAACTAAATATTGTTTATTAGCTAACATAAGAATTGGAGTATCTGATTTAATTGAATCTGTATATGTTTCTTGAACTAAATAATCATCAAATACTTCATTTAATCTTTTAACTTTTTCTATATCATGACAATTATATCCTATTGTTTTTCCAGTTTCTTTATCTACTCTAGATGCAATTAAATATTTAACCTTTAATCTTTTAGATATAGGTTTAAGTAAAAACTCTGGAGAAGCACTTATAATTACATCTTTAGAATGATCTTTTTTATCTAAGTAATATTTCATTATATGTTTTTCATGTGTATTCCAAAAGTTTTCTAAATGATTATCTATATCATTTATATAAGTAAATATTCCATAGAATTTTTCTTTCATTCTTGTTTTACCTTGTATATGTAATACATATAATAATGCATTCCATATAATAACAGGTATATGTAATAATGATTTAGGATATTTTCTAAATGTATATTTAATAAAATCTACAGTTGAATCTCCATCATATATTGTTCCATCAAAGTCATATAAATTTATTTTCATCTTTGATTTACTGGCCATATTTATCTATCCTTCTTGTGTTCAATTATAATGTCTGTTTTAAATACTAATATTGCAAATAATATTAATAATATTAAATATATAATCATTGCTATTTTATTATCACCTAATGCATATAATATAGAAACTGATGCAAATAAGATATCAATTAAATACATGATTAATACTGTTTTTTTAGTACTCTTAGTTGAGTCTAATATTTGATGATGTAAATGTTCACGATCTGCTGAAGAGAAAGCTTGTCCTTTTAATGATCTTCTTATAATTGCAGATAATGTATCAATTATAGGTACAAATAATATTAATATAGGAATTATTAATGATGTTATTGTTGCAGTTTTAAATCCTAATAATGCAACAATAGAAATAATAAATCCTAAGAACATTGATCCTGTATCACCCATGAAAATAGATGCAGGATTAAAGTTAAATACTAAGAATCCTAAAGTAGCACCTAACATGATTAAACATAATATAACATCTAATCCACCAAGCTTATTCATAATATAAGCAATGATTGATATACTTAAGAAAAATATAGCACTTGAGCCTGCAGCTAAACCATCTAATCCATCTGATAAATTAATAGCATTTATAATTGCTACTATAAATAATACTGTTAATGGAATAGCAGCTATACCAAATTTAATTGATAATCCAAATATAGTCATATCTGAAAATGTTATACCTCCATATATAACTACAATTAAACTTGCAACTATTTGACCTAATAACTTCCATAGAGGTCTTAGAGGTGATATATCATCAATAATACCTACTATTATAATAAGGAATGAACCTATTAATATTGCTAACATTTGATCTGTTTTAGGTGCAAATAACATATATCCTAATAAGAATGAAAAGAAAAATGCTAAACCACCCATAGATGGAATTGGTTGTAAATGTACTTTTCTTTTATCTGGTATATCTAATGCATTAACATGAAATGATATCTTTCTTACAAGTGGTACTAAACCAGCTGATGTTAAAAAAGATAATAATACAATTAATAATATGTTATATCCATTTATATACAAATTCATAATTCCACGTCCTCAAGAAAATTATACAATATTTTATAGAAATAAACAAAAAAAAGTAGTTATAAACTACTTCTATATCCTACTTCTTCTACAGGTACTTCATCATAAGATACATTTGTATCTTCTACTTCTTCTTTATCTTCTTCTTTACCTGATTTATATAAATCTTTATATTCATAATATCCTAAAGCTGTTTTTAATTCCCTTAATGAATTAGAATGTTCCAATAATGTAACTTTTAACATATCTTCAGATACTCTAAATTTTTTACAGTATTCATGTATTATACTTTCGTAATAGAAAGATAATCTTTTATATTCAAACATATCAGTTATATTTTTTAAATGTATATGATTACCATCAACTACTACCATTTGATCATACATTTTTTGTAATTGATCAAAAGAAATAAACTTATCTAAGAAGTTACTCTTTTCTCTTACTTCATATAATACTAATTTATGTAATACTTGATCTTTTATTGATAATATTGCTTTTTTCATAATTATCACGTCCATTATTATCATATCATTTTAAACAAATAATAATTAAAAAAAATTGTTTAAAACTATCAAGTTTACAACAAAAAAACTAGTTTATTAAAACTAGTTATTTTGTACCCATACCAGGTTCATCATTTGATATACCACATGTTTTACAAATACTTTCAAATGCTTCGTTTTCTTCTACTATTGTATTTATTAATGATGTAGAATTAGCAAGTCCTAGAGAACTAATTATTTTAACTGTTTCTTTTAATTTTTCAACACTATAAGTTAAAATAGAATCTAAAATTTCATCAATAATATCATTATCTTTATCTGATTCATGTTCATATGAAACAAAGTCTGTATCAATATGAATTCTATCTAAATTATTTAATATTACATTAGCACTTTTATATAAATTCAAATTTAATGCTATCGCAAGAATATTACCTATTCTTCCATTCGAAAGTGTATATGTTTTTTCATCATTTGATCCAATTTTATTTATTAATGTTTCTTCATCCATTAAATTAGAATCATATAATGACATTGCTTTAATTATATTCATATTTGTTAAATAATCAGCTATACTCTTTTTGATTCTATCAATTATTATTGGATTAAAATTAGCATTTCTATACTCAGTTGGAGCATTTGTTTTAACAAATAATCTATCTAATGCTGATAATTTTTTTTTAACAATTTTTTTATCTGTATTAGTTTTATCAAATCCTAATTCTGAATACGCTACAACTTCACCTAAAGACCATTCAGATGCTTCATCCATTGGTAAAATAATACTATCTAAATCTAAACCTAAATCTTCTGCATTATCAAATATTAATTCAGCTATATCATATTTTTGTAATTCTAATGCAAGTGCTAATATATTACCAAATCTTTTACTTGGAAGTGGCATTGGTAGTGGTACAAATGCTCTTATATTAAATAAGAATTCGTCATCAGTTAATTCTTTATTATCGTATTTATCCATTATTTCACAAAAAGACGATGCAAATATAAATGCATCCCTTCTTAATTTTAATTCATCTTTGTTTTTTTCCATAATTATCCCCTTTTATTGGTGAATTATTATAAATAATATTCTTTAATCTGTCAAAAAACAAAAAAACTAGGTAATAACCTAGTTATATTCAAAATGGTGATGCGTACGAGATTCGGACTCGTGAATGTAACCTTGAGAGGGTTATGTGTTAAACCACTTCACCAACGCACCATATGTCCTTTAGGACATATAATATTATATCAATTTGTATATTTTATTCAACTATATTTCAACAAACATTAAAATATTTGAAACAATTGTCCAGATTAATAGACATGCAGATACAACTGATACTCCATATATTGCTTTTAAATTTCTTTTTGCAAACATATGGTTTAGTTGAAGTAATAATGCGGCAACACCAAATACTATTAAAGTATTAATAGTAAAGAATCTAAGACCTACAACAACAGGATCTGACGCATATGGAGATCCTTCAACCATTAAGTTTGCTGTTGCAAACCATACAGAATTCAATGTAAATCCAATATTTAATATTGCAGATAACATACCAAAGAAAATTATATACTTATTAATTTTTCCAAAAGTATGAACCATATTATTAGTTTTCTTTTTTGCCATATTTTCTCACTTTACCCTTCCTACTATGTAATAATTTTATCATTATCATTAATAATATTACTAAGGATAACATTACTATTAAGTGTATTTTATATTTATTTAACACTTTTTTATATGACATTTCTATATTCATATCTAATATAATATCTTGTTCATATAACAATTCATTATCATAATAATATGATATTTTACCTATCTTATTACCTACTTTATCTAAATATGATAATGTTTCTTTTCCTTCATATTTATATGATACTAATGATTCATCATAATCTTTTGGTAAAAACTTTTTAACATCTTCTAAAACTTTTATATCATATTTTTCTTGTTTAGATAATTCTATATCTAATGTTTTAATAGTTCTATCTTTTGAATATAAAACTTCATAATTATAGTTATCATCTAAATAATTCATTATGGTTACAGCATCCATTACATGATAACCTTTATCAGTTGGTGCTCCTAATGAAATAACTATCATTTCATGATCATCTATTTCTAATGTATATGCTAAACATAATCCAGCAAGATCAGTAAAACCTGTTTTATCACCTGTTAATTTAGGTAGTTCAAGTCCAAGAGCATGAGCCCATCCATATATTGAAGGATATATTGTTGATCCGTTTCTCAATTGATATTCTTGGCAAGTAAATATTTCTCTAAATTTACTATTGTTAAGTGCTATCTTCATAAACTTTAATAAGTCATTTGCTGTTGAATAATTATTCTCATGATCTAAACCAGTTATATTAGAAAAACTTGAATCAGTTAATTCTAATTCTTTAGCTTTCTTATCTACTAATTCTGCCATCTTAGATTCTGAACCAGCTATATCAAATGATACAGCCATACATGCATCTGCAGCAGATTCCATGATACACATATGTAATAATTCATCTACTGTGTATACTTCACCAGTTTGTATTTTATGTATAGATAATTCCCAATTAACAGCCCATCTCATTGGATCTGTAATTGTAATTTCTTTGTTTAAATTTTCTTCATAATCTAATGCAGTATATACTGTTAACATTTTTGTTAATGATGCTATTTGTCTTTTTTCTTCATTATTCTTTTCATATAATACTTTATTATCAGTATTATCATATATTAATACTGTATATGAATTGAATTCAGGAAATTCTAATGCAAATACATTTATTGGTATTAATAATAGAATTAATAAAATAATTTTTTTCATTAGGACCTCCTATAAAAAAAATAGCTTTATTAGCTATTTTTATATACCTAATACTATTAGGTTATCAATATCATTTCTTACCATTCCTATAAATGCATTAACTCTAATTTTTTTAATTCCTTCTTCTAATACATTTAAAGGAGTAATTATTAAATCTGGTCTATGAATAATAATTGTACTTATTTCTTCATATAAACCTATTGAATTATAGAATGATAAAACTTCTCTTACTGATGTTTCAGATAGTTTAATTAATTCTAAGATATCAGATTTAACATTATGTAATATATATTCATAGTCAATGGTTGTAACACCATATTCTTTTAAATAATCAATCATTGTTACCTTCACTTTCTAGTGCTTTCTTATATACTAATCCTGATAACACTTTACTCATTTCAGTATAATTGAATGGATCTGGATTAACATTATAATTCATAATAATGTCATTTATACTCTTTTGTAAGTTATGTACTTTTAATAAAGTATAATTATCTTTACAATTCTTAAAGTAATCAGACATATCTACTCCAAATCCTTTTAGTATATCTATATTTTGAATAACATTAGATGGATCTAATGCTAATGATTTATAACATTTATTAATTAATTTCTTCTTATCTGCTCCTTGTTGTTCAGCATAATCTAATGTATATGATAGAACATCATTGTTGATAAGTAAGAATAATGGATTTCTTGTAATTAATGTTTTAAAATTAATTCCTAAATTCTTTAATAAATTTATATTAGCTTCATAATCTCTATATTTAGGTCTATATAAAGCGTTTTCTCTATCTAAGAATATAGATATAACATGTTCTAATGCAAATCTTAATAATTTAACATTAACATCTCCATCTTCATCTTTTAGAGAATCTACTACTCCTCTTATACTATCTTGTGTAGCATATAACATTAATACTACTCTTAATTCTTTTTCAGTTTTCTTTAATAAATGTAGAATACCATAATCTTCTACTTTATTCTTTCTTATTAAGTTATAAACAGATGCAAATTCTACTTCATCCTTATTCTTTAATTCTTCAATTAATCTAGGATCTAACTTAGTATAATCTATATCTATTTTTTCAAGTATTTCATCTATTACTTGTGGTAGTTTAGGTGATTCTTTATATTTAATATCAAATGACGATATTATTTCTTTTTTATCATCTAAAATACTTAAGTTATGTTCATTTATAAATCTCATAACTTTTAACATATTTGTATCAAAGTTATTTTCATTATATTCTTCTACCATTTTTTCAATAGATTCAAAATCTTTAATAATTTCATTATTAGAGACTTGTCTTCTAATCTCTGTAATAGTATTTAATATAGAAGTTGCTCCAACTATACCTGGATTCTTATCTTCTATATTTTTTATTAAAGCATTTTTAAATTTTCTAAATGCTTCTTCATAATCTTTAGTTATTTTAATAGATAAATTATAATCTCTTTTACCTATTAATAAATCTCTTAATTGTAATAACTTTCTTTTAGTATTATCATCTAAATTATTTTCTGTTATTACTTTATCAATAACAGTATCTGAAACATTAGAAAGATTATCAATACTATTATCTAATGATTCGGCTACTTGTACTAAATTAATTCCATTGAATACTAAGTCATTTCCACGTGTACCAGTTATTGATTTACGTTTACTATCTAATGACTTTAATAGTATTTCCTTTCCTTCATTCATATTTCAACACCCTTTGTATTCTTTTTTCTTTTATGCTGCTCTCATAAGATTTGGAGTAAATCTCTTATCTTCTATATCATTATTAGCATCTACTAAACTATTTATCATTTGCATAGCTTCTGCTTTTTCTTTTACTCCAGTTCTTTCAGAGTTATATGTATCTAATGTTTGTGCTAATGAATAAACAATAGGTAAACATTTCTTTGCTTTTGCTTCTTCATATGATTCTTCATCAGTGTAATCACTTAAGTAAATATCACTGTAAGAGAATATATCTTCTTCATTATTAATAGCTTCAATAATTTGATTATATTTATTTTTAACTATTAATTCAGCATTATCAAGTTTGATTCTTTGATCACTTACTATAAATGAACATAATCTATTAATATCTCTTTTTACATCTTCAGCAAATGGATCAATAGTTGCAAGTCTTTCTTGATATTCTTTATAATATGCTCCACTTACAACTCCTACAACAATATTAGTAACAATATTCTTGTTTGGTATTTCATATAATGCACATATCTTTTCAGATGTAAGTGGTACAGTATCAACATCTATACCATTTTTATTAATATAATCTTTAACTAATTCTGCAAACTCTAAATATTTATTAACATACTTTTGAGCTTCTGATACTTTTTTATAAGTTTCAAGATCTGCTACTCTACCAGGTAATGATTTAACATTATGGTCAGCAACTAATTCTAATACTTGCCATCTTTGTTTAGTAGTAATTCCTAAATCTCCTAAAGTATTATCTATTTCATCTAAATTTAATATTACAGAATTTGTTTCATCTTGTAATATTTGTTTTAAAGTTATCAATTTATCTGATTCATTTTTAGCATAATCTTCACGACCAGCTGAAATTGTTCTGAATTCATTTGCATATTCACATACTTTAGTAGAGATTAAATTTAAATAATCTAAAGCTTCATTAAATTCTTGAGGACTATTTCTATCATCTAAACTTTTTGAATATACTTTATATTGTCTTAGCATAAGTGATGTACTTTGTGCAGGTACACCAATTATAGTAAGTATTTCTTGATAATCAGAATCTGTCATTCCTTTAATATCAAAAGCAGTTAATTCAGTTGCGTCTTTATCTGTGTAGTTTCTTAGAATTTCAGATAATCTTTTAAAATCACCGGCATTATTGTTACCACCAAGTGTTTTATAAAGAGCATCTAATCGAATATCGATTTCTTTAACTATGTCATCACGAAAGTTTTGTTCTGAGTTGTCATATGCCATATTAACTACCTCCTTATTATATATAAATAATACCATATTTATGGTACTAAAATCAACAAATTATCTTATTGTAATTAAATATATTTTGTGTTATTATTCTTATCGTAGGAGGAATGAAATATGAATGATACTCAAACTATTAAAATATTTGATGTTAATAATAATTTAGTAGATGATTTTGATGATCAAGTAGAAAAAGTTCTTATTTCTGTTCATGGTGAAAAATACTATGATATAGATGAAGAATTACAAGATACTAGATTAATTCCTCTAAACGATATTTTATCTAACAAAGATGTTAAAGAAGAAAAAGTAGAACATGCAAATGAAGTTGTTAAAAATATAGCTGATAAGAAAAAGAAGAAAGGTAATGTTAAATTCACTGATTTCTTACCTGTTTTATTCTTTATGTTATTATTTGCAATTATAGTTGCAGCAGGTTATTTCTTCTTAGGTAATTTTGATGTAACAAGCGTAATTGGTGGTTAAAAACCACTTTTTTTATGCTATTATATATGCGAGGTGTTAAATATGGATGTAGAAATTAATCCTGAATATACTATGTTAAAGAAAGTTAATAAAACTTTAAGTTTATCTCAAGAACAAATAGATATATTAAAAAGCTATAACGTTGATTATGTTAATTGCAAAAATTTAGGTGAATTAATATTTGAATTAGAAGAAATATTTAATGAAACTGGAGACGATATTATTAATAATCTTTTAGATGTTTTACAAGAAAGAGATTATTATGAAAATTATAAAAAATAATATTGATTATCAATAATTATATGTTATAATATAATAAGAAAGTGGATGATAAAATGGGTATTGTTATTAGACTTGATAGAGTTATGGCTGATAGAAAAGTTAGTTTAAATGAACTTGCTCAAAATGTAGGAATTACTAATGCTAACATGAGTAATTTAAAAACTGGAAAGGCAAAAGCTATCAGATTTTCAACATTAGAACGTATTTGTAAAATATTAAAATGCCAACCTGGTGATATTTTAGAATATGTTGATGATGAAGCTGATAAATTACTATAGTGTCCATTATTAATAAGAATCAAACATTCTATATAGATTTTGATGGTGTTATATTAGATACAATGCCAATATATAGATATGTTAGATCTAAATATAATCTTACATGTGATGACGGAAGATTATTTAGATACATGAATGTATCAGACGTAATTAATAAAAAGAGGGCTATCAACAATTCACTTGAGATTTTAAAGAAAGTACAAAATAAAATAGATATAAGAGTATTATCAAAAGTAAATAATGATTATGAAGCTAGAATAAAAAGAGAATTCTTAGAAAGCTGTGGTATTAATATTCCATTTATTGCAGTACCACAATATGAAAATAAATCAAATTATGCTGATAAAATAGAAAACTCAGTTTTAGTAGATGATCTTAAAGATAATATTGATGAATGGCAAAAAGCTGGAGGTACTGGATTATTTTTTACTAATAAAAAATATAAAGAGTATGATACAGTATTTAGTCTATTAGACTTATTAGAAATTTGTGCATAATAAAAACACGTAGATATACGTGTTTTTTTATAGTCCTAAAACAATTGATGCAACTTTAAAATATACTAATAAACTACATGCATCTACTATAGTTGTAATGAATGGAGATGCCATTACTGCTGGGTCAAATCCAATCTTTTTTGCTAGAATTGGTAATACTGTACCAATGAACTTAGCAATTACAACAGTAATACATAATGTTAAACATACTGCTAGAGCAACCATTACTCCTACTCTATCAATTAATAGTAATTTAACAAAATTACATAATCCTAATACTATTGCACATAAAATAGAAACTCTAAATTCTTTGAATACTACTTTAAATATATCTTTAAATTCAATTTGATTTAATGATAATGCACGTATGATTGAAACTGATGATTGACCACCAGCATTTCCACCTGTATCCATTAACATAGGTATAAATGCTGTAAGTATTGTCATACTTGCAAGCTTAGATTCAAAACCTGTAATAATTGCACCAGTAAATGTTGCTGATACCATTAATAATAATAACCATGGTATTCTAGCTTTAAATGTTTCAAATACTGATGTTTTATCATATGGTTTATCAACTGGTATGATGGCAGCCATCTTTTTCATATCTTCTGTTGCTTCTGCTTCTAATACGTCGACAACATCATCGATTGTAATGATACCAACAAGTCTTTTTTCAGAATCAACAACTGGCATAATATTAATATCATACTTTTGGAACAATGCAGCAACTTCTTCTTGGTCCATTGATGTTATAGCATATACTTCTACTTCTTCCATTATATTTTTAATTTTATTTTTAGAAGATGCAAATACTAAATCTTTTAAATGAACTATACCGTTTAACTTTCTCTTATCATCTACAACAAATAAGTCGTTAATAGTTTCTAATTCATCTTGTTCTTTTCTTAAATAATCAATAGCTTGTTTAACTGTAGCAGATCCTTTAATTTCTGCATATTCTACAGTCATTAATGAACCTGCAGAATCTTCTTTATAATTTAAAAGTTTATTAACATCTTTTCTTGTTTCTGCATCACATTTTTTTAATAATTTATCAACAATATTAGCAGGCATTTCTTCAAGTACGTCAACAGCATCATCTGTTGCCATCTCTTCAATTAAAGATACCTTTTCTTTATCAGTAAAATAATTTAATAATTCAGAAGAAAAATTACTATCAAATAACGCAAATACTTCTACTTGGTCATCTTTTTTCATTAATCTAAATAAAGTGACTAATTCACTTGGTTCAAATTCTTCAAGTATTTCAGCTAAGTCAGAATTATTCATTTCTGATAATTCTATTTTTAATACTTTGTAGTTTTTTTCTTCTAGTAAAGTTCTAATTCTTTCTTCCATATAAAACCTCCGAGAATAATATTTTTATATAATTGCAACTGTAATAATCCGTGTCCATAAAAAATATCACTCCCTTCAGTTCTTTTTTTGACAAGTAAATTATACACTAAAACAATAAAAAATGCACCTTTTTAAGGTGCAAATATGTCAAATTCTTTAGGAATATTGGATATAAATTCCATTTCTTTATGAGTAATTGGATTTATTAATACTAATCTTGATGCATGTAAGCACATTCTTCTAAGTGGATTTTTAGTACTTCCATATTTTGAATCTCCAATTATAGGATGACCAATAGATTCCATAGCTACTCTAATTTGGTTCTTTCTACCAGTTTCAATTAAGACTTTTAATATAGAATAATTCTTACTTCTTTTTAATACTTCAAAATGTGTAATAGCTAATTTACCATCTTTAGCCACATATGTTTTTAATTGTTTATTTTCTTTTAAATTTTGCTTTATAGTTCCTTTATCTTCTCTTACAGATCCTTCAACTATTGTATAGTATTCTCTAACTTTAACTATATCATTCCAATTATCTTGTAATTTATTTTTTAATTCTTCATTTTTAGCAAATAATACAATTCCTGATGTATCTTTATCTAATCTATGAACTATAAATACTTTTTGATTTTTCTTATGTAGATAATCATATACCTTATTATATAAAGTTACTGACACTCCTTTGTCTGTTTGAACACATAACATATGTGCTGGTTTATTAACAACTAGTATATTTTTATCTTCATATATAATATCTAATTTATCACTTTTTTTCATGAATAACTCCTAATATAAATAGTAACCCTAAAATCATAATAGATACTATTACAACACATATAATAATTATAGATGTTATATTTAATTTTTTCTTATCATTACTATTGTTTTTTTCTTTTTCTTGTTTTTCTAAAATGATACCTGAATCACAATATTTTTCTTCAGCTCCATTTGTCCATATACCTTTTTTATCTTTAATAGCATTTGCTTCTAATACACATAGATAATCAATGTTAGAATAGTTTTCTTCAACATAATTAACCATTCCTAATCCTTCAGCTATTAATTCTTTTTGTAATAAAGATCCATCAATATATATCCACATTAAATCTCTGTTATATTTATCTTTCTTCGTATTATTTGAATCTTTTTCTAATTCAATAGTTTTAGCTTCTTTTAATTTATTACATATAGTGTTTTGTATTTCATTATTAAGTGAAGTATCTCCTGGATCATATGCTAATAATCCTACTCTAATTACTTTACCATTTTTGTTAAACCATATTTGAGAAATGTCACTACAATTTTCAAGAGTTACTACATCTCTTGCTTTTGTAGAAGTAACTTCTGTAGTAGTTGTTTTTGCATCTACAAACATAATTGGAAATAAAAACATTATTAATAACACAAAATATTTTTTCATATTTTCACCTGCAGTTTTATTATAAAAAAAGATACCATAAAAGTAAATAAAACTTCCCCTTTCTTCTTGTTTTTTACTGTTATTGTATTATATAATAAATTAGAGGTGAATCAGAATGGCAAACGAATCTGAAACAAAGAAAAAAACTAATACTACTTCAACAAAAAAGAAGACTAATAATACTCCAAAGAAGAAAACTAGCAATGTTCAAAAAACAAATGCTACTAAAACTTCAAATGGTGTTCCAAAGAAAAAGACTAATAATCAACAAAAAAATAAAACAAATAATACTAAGAAAGCAAACACTAATAAAAACTTAGAAAATACTTTAGAATTACCAATCAAAAAACAACCAAAACATGTTTCAAATGGTAATAAAAAGAAAACTAATAATCAACCTAAAAAGAAACAACAACCAAAGAAAGTTGTTACTCCAAGTGTTGAAGAACCTAAAGTAGAAATCAAAAAAGCTGAAGTAAAAGTTGAAATTAAAAAGGCTGATAAATCAGTTACTGATAGAGTTAAAAAAGTTGAAGAAAAAGCTGAAAAAGTTGAAGAAAAAACAGAAGTAGAAAAAGTATTAGAACATATAAACGAAAAGGATTTCAATCCAAAAGAAGTAGCTCCTGCTGCAGTTGATACAAAAGAAGAAAGAGATCAAATTGCTAAGGCTGTTAAAGATGATGAAGAAGTTACTAAAGAAATTAAAGCAATAAAAGAAGAAATTAAAAAAGAAAAAAGATCTTCTGCATTAAATGACAAAAAAGAAAAATTAACAGATCTAGGTATATTAATTGTTATAATCGGTTTATTTGTATTAGTATTAACTACATATTTAACTGGTTCACTAGATTTATCTTATACAATCACTAATTACTTAGTAATTGGTGCATTAGTAATTGAATTAATTGGTATTATAATTATTATAGTTAATTCAATTAGAAGAAAATAATGGATAAAATTAAAGAATTACAAAAAATAATAAATGAATCTACTGGCATAGTATTTTTTGGAGGTGCTGGTGTATCAACAGAAAGTGGTATTCCAGATTTTAGATCTCAAGATGGTCTATATAATCAAAAGTATGATTATCCTCCTGAAGAAATACTTTCAAGTAGATTCTTTTTTAATAATACAAAAGAATTTTATAAATTCTATTTTGATAAATTAATAAATCTAGATGTTAAACCAAATGATTGCCATTTAAAATTAAAAGAACTAGAAGATGCAGGAAAACTAAAGTGTATAATTACTCAAAATATAGATGGATTACATGAAATGGCTGGTTCAGAATTTGTAGTACCATTACATGGAACAATTTATAAATATCATTGTATTGAATGCGAAAGAATATATAATTTAAAAGATATTTTAAAATTTAAAGGTGATATTCCAAAATGTGAATGTGGTGGAATCATTAAACCAAATGTGGTTTTATATGAAGAGCCATTAAATGAGCATTATATAAATCTTGCAATTGCTAATTTATTGGAAGCTGATACTTTAATTGTAGGAGGTACTTCATTAAATGTATATCCTGCTGCTGGTTTAATAAGATATTTCAATGGAAAGAATTTAATAATAATTAATAAAGATGCTACTTCATATGATGAATTAGCAACTCTTGTAATAAGAGAACCAATTGGAAAGGTATTTAAACAAATAAAGGTGAAATAAAATGTTTGAAAAAGTTGAATTAATTTATATTATTGTATCTGCAATAATACCTATCTTATATTTAATAAGATTTGCTACTTATAAAACAAAAAAGAAAAAACAATACGGAAGAGCTTTTATAATAGCTTTCTTAATATTCTTTATTCTTATATTTTTAGGCGCTGCCTTCAAATTAGTATATGAAAATGTTGGTAATAAAAATGTTAAAGATGAAACCACTACAACAAAAACAGTTGAAACTACAGAAAGTACAACTACTACAACAGTTACTAAAACAACTAAGGTAACAACTAAAGCTTCATCATATAACTATGAAAAAATTCTTGCTCCTACTGGTGGAGATATAATTGGTAAATCTTCAAAAGGATATGATATTAAAGTTGTTGATGGTTTATATTATGTAGATGGTTTATTAATCGCTAATAAAACATATGACCTACCAGATAACTATAATCCAGGTTCATTAAATGTAACAGTTAAAGCTGCTGCTGACAAAATGTTTGCTGCTGCTAAATCTGAAAAAGGATTTAATATGTGGGCTCAATCAGGATTTAGATCATATGATACTCAAAAAAACTTATATAACAAATATAAAAACAGAGATGGTCAAGCTGAAGCTGATAAATATTCTGCTAGACCCGGATATTCAGAACATCAAACCGGTTTAGCATTCGACGTATGTGCAACTAATAAACCATGTATTACAAATGGATTTGATAATACTCCAGAAGCTAATTGGTTATCTGAAAATGCATATAAATATGGATTCATATTAAGATATGTTAAAGGTAAAGAAAACGAAACAGGTTACATGCATGAATCATGGCATTTTAGATATGTAGGAACTGAATTAGCTGAAAAACTATATAATAATGGTAATTGGATTACTTTAGAATCATATTTAGGAATAACTTCAGAATATGGAGGAAATAAAGCTTAATATGAAGAAAATATTGTATATATTATTAGCAAGTTTATTATTAGTAACTGGATGTCAAAAACAACAAAGTGAATTAGATAAAATTGTTAATGAAAACAATTATGTTATTGTTGATGTAAGAACAAAAGATGAATATGATACAGGTCATGTAAAAGATTCTCTTAATATTCCTGTAGATTCAATTGATCAAAATGTAGAACTAGATAAAAATAAAACTATTATTGTTTATTGTAGATCTGGTAGAAGAAGTGCTACAGCAAAACAAAAGTTAGAAAATCTTGGTTACAAAGTATATGACTTAGGTGCTTATGAATCAATAACTAAATTCGAAAAAGGAGCGTAATGTTCCTTTTTTTATTGTATAATATATATAGGTGATTAATATGAATTTTCTTAAGGATTTAGAAAATAATTCAATTCTTTTAGTACCTAATAATATTAAGAATAAAATATTAACTTATATAAATGATAATAAGTTATTACTTAATATAAAACTAATGACTTTTAGAGAACTAAAAGTTGGTCTTTTATATGACTATAATAGTGAATCTATTTATCATGTGATGAAGTCAGAATCAGTTTCTTATGAAACTGCTAAAGATTTTATAAATAACACTTATTATTTAATAGATGATTCATATCAAGATGATAAACTAAATAAATTATTAAATATAAAGAATGATTTAAAGAATAATAATTTATTAATAGAAGATCCATTATTTATTAATTTATTAAAATCTAAATCTAAAATGTATACATATGGTTTTACTTCAATAAATAAATTACAAAAATATTTATTAGATATGACATCTAAATATATAGAAGTTATACCACTTAAACAAGAACATAATTCATATAATCATGATGCAATTAAATTACCTACTCTTGAAGATGAAGTAATATATGTTGCTGAAAAGATATCTGAATTAATTGATCAAGGTATTCCATTAAATAAAATATATTTAGCTAACTATAATCAAGAATATTATTTTAGTATTAAAAAAATATTTAGTTTATATAATATACCTGTTTATCTTAAAGGAGATATGAAATTAAGTGATACTACTATTTGTAAGTATTTCTTAAATAACTTATCTGATAATATGGATAAACTTTTATATAAAATAAGAATTAAATTTGATATAGACAATAATATATATAATTCTAAAATATATAATAAATTATCTAATTTAATTAATACATATTATTGGACAAATTCATATCTTGAAATTAAAGATTTAATCGAAGCTGAATTAAAAACAATATCTGTTCCAAATGATCATTTTGATAATGAAATTGTTACAACAGATGTATTAGATAATATTTTCTTTGATGATGAATATGTATTCTTATTAGGATTTAATCAAAAGAGTATTCCTAAATCTTATAGAGATGAAGAATATATTGAAGATGCTATTAAACCATCTTTGATGGAAACTACTTTAGAAAAAAATACTGCATCTAAAACTAGATATTCTATTTCAATTAAAAGTATTAAAAACTTAGTTATTACTTTAAAAGAAGTAAGTTTATCTGGTTCATATTTACCATCTACTTTAATAGATGGAGAAACAATTATATTAAAAGAAGATACAATTAAGTATTCTAATTATTCGGATAAATTAAATAAATTATTATATGGAGATAAATTAGATAATCTTATTAAGTTCAATGAAACTTCTGAAGAATTATCTATATTACACAAATCATATGATATTCCATATAAAGAATATAAAAATGAATTTGATAAATTAGATTCTAATAAAATAAAAGATAAATTATCCACTAAGGGATATTCCTACTCTACTATATCAACATATTATAAATGTCCTTTTAGATTCTACTTAGATTACTTTTATAGATTAGAAGAATTTGAAACTACCTTTAGTACTTTTATTGGTAGTGCTTTCCATAAAGTAATGGAAGAATGTATTACTGATGAAACTAAAGATATAGATGAAGTATATTATAAATATATAGAAGATAATAAAAAGAATTTACCATATACTAAAAAAGAAGAATTCTATGTTGATAAAGTTAAAGATGAACTACACTTTATAATTGAAACTATAAGAAATCAATATAAACATTCTTCACATGATATTAAAAATGAATGGCATGAAAAATATATTGAAAAAACAACAGATGAATTAGGATTAAATACAAATATTAAATCTATTATAAAAGGTGTTGTTGATAAATGTTTATTTATTAACAATGATGTAGTCATTATTGATTATAAAACTGGAACATCTGCAACTATTAATAGAAAATATTTTGAATATGGTATAGATATTCAATTACCTATTTATTTATATTTATTAAAGAATGACAATTCTAATACTAATGTTGTTGGTATGTACTTACAACATATATTAAAAGGTTTAGTATATAGAAATAAATATAATAAAAATAAATCATATGAAGATATTAAATCAAGTGATTTAAAACTTGATGGTTTATCATTAGATGATGATGATAAATTAAGAGAATTTGATGATGGATATGATAAATCTGAAATAATATCAGGATTATTAAAGAAGAATGATGGAGATTGGAGATATCCAACTAGATTGATATCATATGATGAAGAAGATGAATTATATAAAGTAATTGAAAATTTAATTACTGATTGTATCAATAATACAAGTGATGGTGATTTTAAAATAAATCCATTTAAAGATAAATATCATGATGGATGTGATTATTGTAAATATCGTGATATTTGTTTTAGAAGAGATTCAGATATAAGAAATGTCACTATTGTAGATGATAATACAGAAGAAGGTGATACTAATGAGTAGTCCAACTGAAGAACAAAGACAAGCAATTGAAGCAACTGGATCAAATGTTATAGTATCAGCTGGTGCTGGATCTGGTAAAACTTTCGTATTAAAATCAAGAGTCCAAAGAAAAGTAATAAATGAAACAACTGTAGATAAATTAATAATATTAACTTTTACTAATGCTGCTGCTCAAGAAATGAAAGATAGAATTAGAAAAGTAATATTAAATACTCCTGAAGCAAAAGATCAATTAGATTATGTTGAATCAGCATATATCACTACATTCGATTCTTTTGCTCAAAGTTTAGTAAAAAAATATAACTATCTATTAAATATAGATAAACATTTTACTATTATTGATGAAAATATTGTTAATACAGAATTAAAAAAGATATTAACAAATATCTTTAATGAATACTATGAAAATCCAACTGAAGAATTTAAAAACTTTATAAATGACTATTGTTATAAAGATGATGAAGGTTTTATTAAATCTATAGTTGATATGTATAGAACCTTAGTTAATTTAAAAGATAAAGATTCTTTTATATCTAATTATATAGATACTTATTTCAGTGAAGAACATATTAAAAATATTATTCAAGAATATAAAGATTTAATAGTTGCTAAAGCTTATAACTTAATTCCTTTATATGATAAGTTAATAGATCATATTATAGATGATGATGCTATTAATAAAATGGAAGAAAGAAAAGAAGCTATTTCATCTGCTGTATATCCAGAGGAAATATTAGAAATATTAAATAAAAGAAAACCACAAAATTCTAAAAATAAACAAGTATATGATGAAGAAGATATTGAAAGTTTAAAAAACTTTGTAAGAGATTCAGAAAATGAAATAAAAGAACTTGCTTCTATATCTGATGAAGACTTATATAAACAATATCAATATACTAAAAGTAATGTTCAATTCTTATTAAATATATTATCTAGATTAGATAAAGAAATAATGCTATTTAAAGAAGAACATAATAGTTATGAATTCCAAGATATAGCTTTAAAAGCTATTGAATTAGTTAAAGAACACGAAGATGTTAGAAATGAAATAAAATATAATACTAATGAAATAATGATAGATGAATATCAAGATACAAATGATATTCAAGAAGAATTCATAAGTTATATTTCTAATAATAATGTTTATATGGTTGGTGATGTTAAACAATCTATCTATAGATTTAGACATGCTAATCCATATATATTTAAAGATAAATATGATAGATATGCATCTGGTAAAGATGGAATAAAAATTGATATGACGAAAAACTTTAGATCTAGAAAAGAAGTTATAAAAAATATCAATGATATTTTCTCTTCTATTATGTATGATGATATTGGTGGAGCTAACTATGAAAAAGATCATAAAATGGAAGCTAAGTTTGCACCTTACGATGATTATAAAATAGAAGATTATAATTATAATTTAAAAGTATTAAATTATAATATGCCAGATAGTAAAGAATTCAATAAACAAGAAATAGAAGCATTTATAATCGCAAATGATATAGAAAAGAAAATGAAATCAAATATGTTTATTGTTGATGGAGATGGAAATAGAAAAGAATTAGAATTCTCTGACTTCTGTATATTAATTGATAAATCAACTAATTTTGATTTGATTAAAAAAATATTAGAATATAAAAATATTCCATCTACTATTTATAAAGATATATCTATCAAAGAAGATGATGAAGTATTTATTTTAAAGAATTTAATTACTTTATTAATATGTATTAAAAATAATAAAATAAATCCTACATTTAAACATTCATTCATGTCTATTTTAAGATCTTATATATATAGAACAAATGACAACGATATATTTGATATATATGAAAATGAATCATTTAAAGATACTGAATTATATAAAAAATTATATGATATATCATTATCAATTGATGGATTATCAAATAAAGAAATATTAATTAAATTAATTAATGAATTTGATATGTTTAATAAACTAATATTAGTTGGTGATATTAAAGAAAGATCTTCTAAATTAGAATACTTTATTAATAATGCTGATTCATTAAATAAATTTGGATTAGATATTTATTCATTAAATGAATATTTTGATAGAATACTTGATTCAGATGATGATTTAAAAATGGGTGGAAATGGTATTGCAAAGAATTCAGTTAAAATCATGACTATTCATAAATCTAAAGGTCTAGAATTCCCATTTGTTTATCTACCATATTTAAATAGTAGATTTATAAGTAATAAAGAAACAAGATATCCATTAAGTGAAAAATATGGTATTGTTCTTCCTTATAATGAAGACAATATACTTGATAATACTTTTGTTAAAAAGATATACGATTTCAACGAATTAAAGGAAACTATATCAGAAAAAATAAGATTATTGTATGTTGCTATTACAAGAGCAAGAGAACAATTTATTCTAATTAATTCATGGAATGATAAATTAAATCCAATAGATAATATTAGTAGTTTAGATTTATTAAATTGCAAGTCTTATACTGACATATTCTCAATTATGAGAAATACTCTAAATTCATTTACTAATGACATTAATTTAGATGATATTAATCTAAGTAAAGATTATAATCTATATTCAAATACTAACTATGATAATCTTATAAAAGATACTAATAAAGTAATATCTACTAAGAAATTAGATATAGAATATAACTTATTAGAAAATAAACATTTTAGTAAAGCATTAACAAAGATAATGGATAAATCATTCAAAGAACTATTAGACTTTGGTACAATGATGCATTACTGCTTTGAAGTATATGATTTTAATCATGATAATTTAAATGAATTAAATATAAGTGATGAATATAAAAATAATATTAGAAATTTCTTAAAACATGATGAAGTAAAAAATATAAGTAGTGCTATTACATATAAAGAACATGAAATATTATTTAATAAAGATGGTTCTATATTCCATGGATTTATAGATTTACTTGTAGAATATAATGATCATTTTGATATTATAGATTATAAGTTATCTAATATAGATTCAGAAGAATATGTTAATCAATTAAATGGTTATAAAGAATATATAGAATCTACATATAATAAACCATGTAATATGTATTTATATTCAATCAAAAAAGATAAATTTAAAAAATTATAATTTATTTAAAGTAAAATAACACCTCTAACGTGTATATATAAAGTAGGAGGTGTTTTTTTATGATTATAAATGGATATGAATTAGATAATTATCAAATGAATGCTATTAAATCAAATCATGAAGCAACTCTAGTTATTGCAGGTGCAGGATCTGGTAAAACTTTAACTATATTAGGAAAAATAAAATATCTAATTGAAAACAATATTAAATGTGATGAAATACTATGCATATCTTTCACTAATGAAACAACTAAATCACTTAAAAATAAATTATTAGATATGAATTATGATATAGATGTTTATACCTTTCATAAATTAGGATTAACTTTATTAAATAATAATTACTCTATAGTAAAAGATAATTATCTTAAATATATTATAGATGAGTATTTTAAATCATATATTAAATATAATAAAAAAAGAAATAGATTTTTAAGAAA
>CAMOID010000013.1 GCA_946615975.1 uncultured Caryophanales bacterium | reverse complement strand
AACTACATCAAATAAAACTACATCAACTACAACTGCTATTAGTGAAACAACTACTAAAACAAGTAGTACATCATCTACTAAAAAAACTACAACAATAAACGTTAAAGCAAATGAAACATGTCCAACATATAATACATATGATGACGATGTGTTAGAAGTAGAACCACTTAAAGCTGTAATTGAAAAAGAAGATGGAAAAGATGATAAAAATGATAAAGTATATTTGATAATAAAAATTATTTTATGGATATTATTAATTATTTTAGTTATTATATTAATTATTTATAAAATAAGAGATAAAAATAAAGATTCTTGTTAAAACATAGGTATTTATTATATAATTATATTAGGTGAAGCTAGATGAAGGGAAACATAAGTAAAATAATATTAGCCTTTATTATTGTAGTTGTATTAATATTTAGTTTTATATTTATGCAAGACAAAGATACTGAAAAGACTAGTAAGATATTAGATGTTACTAAAGATGTTGAAATAGATGGTAAATATTTAAAAGTTACTTATGCATCTGGTAATATGATTGATAACAAAATAACTTATAACAATACTTTAGTTAAAGAAATTAAAATTGCTAATTATAATGGAAGTATTGTTTCATATTCATTAGAATTATATGATGCATATGTTTCTAATGAAGAATTATTTTATACATTAGAAGCATCTAATGAAAAAGATGGAAAGTATAATATTGTTGTTGATAATAAACAAGTAAAAGGAGATCAAGCTATTGGATATAATTTAGCAATAGATCCTAATTCTTCTATTTATTTAAGATTAACTTTTAATGCCCAACATCTAGGGGATGCAACTGAACTAAAAGGTATATTAAATATAAAATCTAATTTAACTGAAAAAGATATCTTTATAAGAGAAATAACAAATATAGATAGTAAATTACAAACTAAGATAGATGAATTAAATGGAATAGGTGTAAGTGGTAACTATATTATTTCTTTAGATGAATTGAAACTAGATAATAATATAAATGGATATATTCTTATAAATGCAGAAGATATAAGTAATATAGAATATTATTATTATGTTTATTCAGATAAATATATGTTAAAAGATTTCAATTATGTTGGAAGTGTATCTAAGAATGCTATATTAGATATCGATAATGATTTTATTAGAAGTTTAAACATTAATTCAATATGCCAAATAAGAGGCAAGAAGAATTGTTCAAGTTTCAGTGATTTAACTTATAATACTTCAGGTGGTAAAAAAGAATTTGATAATAATACTAAAAAAGTAATTGATTTAGTAAAAGCTGATTTTAAAGGATCAGAGAAAAAAGCATATGTTTATGATGTATCAAAAGATATAGATAATCCAACTAATATTAGAGGGTATATATTAATTGATAATACTAAAGAAGAAAAAGAATATTATATTTATCTTACAAATGATATGTTTATGATATCTGGATATAATATAACTAAGTACGGAAATTTTAGTTATGATTCTACAACTATAAGAGCATATGTAGAATCAGCATTTAATTTATCAAGTGAGAATGCTAGTAAAGTATGCTCATTCTCAGGATTTAGTGAATGTTTAAATAAAGAAGGTAGTACTATTTAGTACTACCTTTTAAATTTATGCATTATAAAACTGCTTAAATTAAGCAGCTTTTTTCATTGTTTTCCATTCACGGTTTGTTAAAGTAACTTTAACTCCATCAACAGTTTTAGTTTGTAAATTTAAGTTTTGTCTTGTTTTAGTAGCTCTACAAGAATGACTTCTTAAGTTACCAAATAAAGGTTTTCTACTAGTTAATTTCTTTGCCATAATTAGTCTCCTTCCTTCGCGAGTTCTTTAAGATTATATCAGTTTAAGTATTATAAGTCAACATTTTTCGACATAGTTAATTCTTTCTTTAACTTAAATGAATCCATTATTTTTTCTTTAGCATAATCAGTTTTAGATAATTTAAGAGCATTTTGCTTTAAAACTTCTAATGAGCTTTCTAATTCATAACTAGGATTTATTGAATTACAAGCTCTAGTATATATAGATTCAACTATAGCATATAAGCCACCTTCATTAAGAGGTAGATCAAAATTTAATATTGAATCTAATTCATTTATTGCTTCTTCAATTTCAGCTTGTAAGAAGTCTAAATATACTTCTGAGTAAATATTCTTTTTCTTATCTATATCTACTTCAATACATCTTTGGAATAGTTTAGGCATTAAGAATTGAGGACCTCTTTCTAAGAAGTAATCTTCAAGAGGTTTATTAAATCCTATAGTTCTATATTTAACTTTTATTAATTCCTTTTTTAATTCAGGTGAAGTAGTATTTTTAATATAATCATTTAAATAAGCTATATATGTATGAGATAGAGCTTCATTTCTAAGAATTTCAACTTCATTTCTCATTTTTTCTTCTTTAAGCTCTGTTTGATATTCTGGATCTTGAGTTTGGTCATAATCATCATAGTAATCAGTGACTGATTGTAAATCAATTTCACATCCTAATTCTTTTTCTATTTGTTCTTTATATCTTTTTTGTTCATCTTCTGAAAGTGGTCTTACAACCATTGTTTCATTTCTTTTTGCTGCAATAGTTTGACTTTTAGATAAAAATCTTTTAATACCTAATGCATCATCATAAATAGAGCATAGAGTAAATAACATATCTTCATATGCTACGTTATTTTCTTTGGCCATTCTTTCCATTAGATCTTGTACATAAATAGTATCGAATTTTATTTGACTATATCTTTTATCTTCATATTCTTGAATATATCTTAATAAATCAATACATTCATAATATTCTTTAGATCCAACTAAACCATTGTATTCAAGTTCAGCTAATTTATCATATAATTTAATAGCAGAATTAGAAAATGCAATAATATCTTGAATTGTTTCATATGTTTTATTTGCCATCTTCATCATCCTTTACTAACTTTTTTTCTAATGCTTTTTCTTGTACAAATGCTGTATTAACAATGCCTCTTGCTGTAGAATCCATTTCAATATCATCAAGTATTAATTGAAATCCTTTAATTGTCTTTTTGTTTTCAACAAGAGATAGGGCACTTTGTAAATAAATAGATAATGCATTTACTTTAGCATAAGTAGTTTCATTTAATAATTCTTCATTACTATATTTAGAAAATTCATGCATACATCTTATAATCATATTTTCTATGTATAGTTTTCTTTTTTCATAGAATTCTTCTTCACTCATTGGTAGAGTAAGAGTATATGTTTCTATGTTAGAAGAATATTTAAATTCAATGTTATCTCTTAGTATTCCTAAAATAGCTAAGTAATTAAGTGATGCAGTAGTTTTTGATGCATCTATGTGTTTTTGTATTAATTCTAAGAATGTATCAATTAAATCACATTCAACATCATGAACAATATAATAATCTTTCATCATTTCTTTAAATGTATTAGACTTTAAAGCTATATTATGAAGTGATTTATTATGAATACTAGTTTCTAAATTTTGATGCATTCTTTCAATAACAGGATTAGTTATTTCATAGTATCTAATATCATCCATTAAATTAGTTATTAAATCTACATCATAGAATTCTTCTCTTAAAGCGTTTAAATATTGAGTAAGCATAGAAATAGGGTAAGATTTATATACTTCTGGAAGCTCTTCATTATTGTTTTGAGTTTCTTTTTCTTCTTTAGTTATTTGAACTAAATCTTTGATGTCTTCTTTTGCTATAGTTTCTATTGTTTCCATGAGACAACCACCCTCCAAATTAAATTTTATTGTATAATCATCTTTATTGATTGTCAATGAAATATTGTTATATAATATTGCTATAAAGGAGGGATGATATATGTATACACCACTTGGTATAAAAACTGATTACAGTTTATTAGGTAGCTTAATTAAAATTAAAGATTTAATGAAGTTTGCAGTGGATAATCATTTTGATTCCCTTGGTATTTTAGATGATAATTTAAATAGTTCTCATATATTCTTAAATGAATGTAAGAAAAATAATATTAAAGGTATAGTAGGTTTAGATTATTTAGTAGAAGATAAACATATCTATTTATATCCAATTAATAATGTTGGTTTAAAAGTATTATTTAATTTAATAAATGATAGTATAGATAATAATATTAAAGTAAATGATTTAAAAAAATATAATGAAAAAATAATAGCAGTAGTTCCATATGAATCTAATGAAATTTATAATGATATTATTTCAATATATGATGAAGTATATATGAGCTTTAAAAATGAAATAGAAGAACATTCTGTTAATAATATTACTAAAAAGAGTATTTATATAAATCCAATTTTATCTTTATCAAAAGAATCATCTAAATATATAAATTATTTATCTTTAATTAAAGATAATAAAAAATTAGGTGATATGGAATTTGTTAACTATGAATCTAATGTATTAACAAAAGAAACATATGATACATCTTTCTTAGTAGATAAAATAAATATATCTTTTGATACATCCAAAAGATATATTCCTGTTTATAAAGATAATTCAAAAGAATTCTTATATGATTTAGCTTCAAAAGGATTAAATAAAAGATTAAATGGTAAAGTTACTAAAGAATATATAGATAGATTAGAATATGAATTAAAAGTAATATCTGATATGGGATTTGTAGATTATTTCTTAATAGTATATGACTATGTTAAATATGCTTATAAAAATAATATTTATGTAGGAGTAGGAAGAGGATCTGCAGTTGGTTCTTTAGTTGCATATTCTTTAGGTATAACTTCTATTGATCCTTTAAAATATAATTTATTATTTGAAAGATTCTTAAATCCTGAAAGAGTATCAATGCCAGATATTGATATTGACTTTGAAGATGAAAGAAGAGAAGAAGTTGTTCAATATATTAAAGATAAATATGGTAAAGATCATGTTGCAAATATAATTGCATATGGTACCATGACAGCAAAAGAAGTATTAAGAACAGTTGCTAAAATAAATAATTTAGATGATAACTTAATAACTGTTTTATTAAAAAATGTAGATAGTAAATTATCTTTAAGAGATAACTTAGATAAAGACTCTGTTAAAGATATGATTAAACACAATTATAAGTTGAAGAAAGTATATGATGAAGCATATTACTTAGAAGGTATTAAACATCATTTAACTGTTCATGCTGCAGGTGTTGTAATATCATCCGAAAAACTATCTAATTTAGTTCCAATTGTTTCAAATGGGAATGAATTATTAGTTGGATTTGATAAAGATGAAATAGAAGAATTAGGTTTATTAAAAATGGATATTCTTTCACTTAAAAATTTATCTTTATTAAAAGATATAAAGGCATCAGATGAAACTATAGATATTAATAAAATAGATTTAGAAGATAAAGAAGTATATAAATTATTTTCAAGTGGAGATACATCAGGTATATTCCAATTTGAATCAAGTGGTATGAAAAATTTTTTAAGAAATTCTAAACCAAGTTCATTCAATGATTTAATTATTTCTATTGCAATGTTTAGACCAGGACCAGCTCAAATGATTGATACTTACATTGCTAGAAAAAATAATAATCAAACTATTACATATTTACATGAAGATTTAAAACCTATCTTACAAGAAACATATGGAATACTTGTTTATCAAGAACAAGTAATTGAAATATTAAAAAAGATGGGTGGATATACATTAGGTGAAGCTGATGTTGTAAGAAAAGCAATTAGTAAGAAGAAAACTGATGTAATTGAAAAAGAAAGAATGAGATTTAAAACTAATGCTTTAAAGAATGGATATGATGAAAAAACTATTGATAAAGTATTTGAACTTATAATTCCATTCTCTGGATATGGTTTTAATAAATCACATGCTGTTGCATATGCATTATTTGCATATCAAATGGCTTATTTAAAAGTTCATTTTAAAGAATATTTTTATATTAACTTATTAAATAATAATATAGGTGCAGATATAAAAAATAAAGAATATTTAAATGAAGCAAAGAGAAATGGTATTAAGGTATTAAAACCAGATATTAATAAATCATATGATATTTATATGTTTGAAGATGGAGCAATTAGATTACCTTTTACTTGTATAAAGGGAATAGGTATGGTTGTTGCTAAAGATATTGTTGATATTAGAGATAAGAAATCATTTACTGATTATTATGATTTTATAAAAAGAATTACTAACAAATCTATAAATAGAAGATTATTAGAAACATTAATCATGGCTGGTGTATTTGATAGTTTAGGATTAACTAGAAAAACACTTGTTAATAATTTAGATGCAACAATGAAATATGCTGAATTAATAAAAGGATTAGATGATAGTTTAGTAAGTACTCCTGAAGTTACAAATATAGAAGAGTTCAGTGATGTTGAACTTATGAACATGGAAAAAGAATTATATGGTTATTTTGTTTCAACACATCCATCTAATAAATATGATTGTATGAAATTGATAGATGTACAAAAGTATTTCAATAAAACTGTTAAACCAGTTGTTGTTATAGATAGAATTAATAAGATAAAAACTAAAAATGATAAAGATATGGCATTTATTACTGCAAGTGATGAAACATCTGAATTAGACTTTGTTGTATGGGATGATAAAATTAAATTGTTAGATAATATAGAAGTATCTAATTTAGTTGAAATAACTGGTATAGTTGAAAGAAGATATGATAAATATCAAATTAATGTTAAAGATATTAAAATTAAGTAGGTTATTGAGATAATAATCTACTTTTTTATATTAAATTAAGTATATATTTGATATAATTATAGGAGGTGAAATATCATGAATGGTAATAAAAAAATTAACAATTTAAAGAAATTAATAGTTGTTATTAGTATTGCTATTTTAATAGTTGGAGTAGTACTAGTAATGTCTATTTATAATAATAAATTTGGTAAAATAGGTGATGATGGAATTAAAGGTGGAAGAAGTACTGCTAGTACTACTTCAGCTGAAGTTCTTTTTGATTCAGATGAAACAACAGATACTACAACAACTACAACAACATCTGAAGAAGAAACTACTAATGCATCATCTCAAGATGAAACACCAACTACTACTACAATTAAAACAACAAGAACAAATAGACAAACAGTTGCTCCAACAAGTGGTACAGTAGTTGTTACAAGACCTGCTAAAAACTATACAGTTATTACATCAGGTGGTACTGGTGCAACAGGAGCTAGTAAGGATTTAGAATGGGAAATATTTAATTATATTAATTCTAAGAGAAATAAGAAATTTAAAATGGCAGCTGAATTAAGACAACAAGCAGAAAATGCTGCAAGAACTGCTGTTGATTCATTCCAAGATTCAATTGATAATAACAATTGTAATAGTTCTCATCAATCTAACTGTAAATGTAACTTTGGTGGTTTAAGCTTTGATGGTGCTGGTTATTGTTCAAGTGATCGTAAAGATGCATCTTATGCTGGAGGAGCATTAATGAAAACAAATAGTGGAGTATATGATGAAGATTATGAATATATAGGAGTAGGTGTTATTGCAAATTCCGAAGGACATTATTCATATGTAATCGTATTTGATTAGGAGGGTTTTAAATGTTTGAATATATGGGAGATAGACTATCTAATGCCATTAAGAATATTAAAGGTATGGGTAGAATTACTGAAGAAAATATAAGTGATGCAATGCGTGAAATACGTATGGCTTTACTTGAAGCAGACGTTAACTATGAAGTAGTTAAAGAGTTTACTAAAAATGTTAAAGAAAAAGCTTTAGGTTTAGATGTATCAAAGTCATTAAAACCAGAAGAAGTATTTATAAAATTAGTTAAAGATGAATTAGTTACTTTATTAGGTGGAGATTATGTTCCACTTGTAACTGAACCAGCTCCAACAATTATTATGATGGTTGGTCTTCAAGGTTCAGGTAAAACAACTACATCTGGAAAAATTGCTAACTTAGTTAGAAAGAAATATAAAAAGAATCCATTATTAGTAGCATGTGATATATATAGACCAGCTGCTATTGATCAATTAAAAGAATTAGGTAAAAGTTTAAATGTTGATGTATATGAAGAAGGAAAGAAAAATCCTAATGAAATTATAAGAAATGCTTTAGCATTTGCTAAAGAAAATCATAATAATTACATCATCATAGATACTGCAGGTAGATTACAAATTGATGAAGCTTTAATGGATGAATTAGTTCAAATTCAAACTGAATTTAAACCAGCAGAAGTATTACTCGTAATTGATGCTATGATGGGTCAAGATGCAATTAATGTTATAAATGGATTTAATGATAAACTAAATTTAACTGGTGCAATATTGACTAAGATGGATGGTAACACTAAAGGTGGTGTTGCATTATCTGTAAGACATTTAACTAATGTTCCAATTAAATTTGTAGGTGATTCAGAAAAACTTGATGGATTATCAGAATTCTATCCAGAAAGAATGGCTGAACGTATATTAGATATGGGTGATATCTTATCTATTGCTGAAAAAGTAGAAAACATTGTATCTGAAGAAGATGCTAAAGATATGGCTCGTAAGATGAGAAAAGGAGATTATAACTTAGAAGATTTCCTTGAAAATATGAGACAAATTAAAAAGCTTGGACCTCTTGAAAATTTATTAAAGATGATTCCTGGTGCTAGAAAGATGGGATTAAATGATATTTCTATTAATCCTAAAGATATGGCTCATATTGAAGCAATAGTTTTATCAATGACACCATATGAAAGAAAACATCCAGAAGTGTTAAAGATGACTAGAAAACAAAGAATAGCAAAGGGTTCAGGTAGATCAGTTGAAGAAGTAAATAGATTATTAAATCAATTTGAATCTATGAAAAAAATGATGAAACAAATGAGTAATGGTAATATGAAGATGCCATTCTAGGGGGATTATATGAAAAAATATCCATATGTATTCTTAGGTGTTTTTATAAGTATATTAGTTTTATTAATTATTCACTTTATTTCTATTAATATAAAAATGAATAGAGTAATAAACGTTAAAGAGATGGATGAAAGTTACTCTAAAAAGATTGTAGAAATAGAAAGTGATATAGAAAAAATAAAAGATGATGAATGTAAAAATAGTCTTAAATATATGTCTGATAGAATTAAAGTTACTATTCCTGATAAAGGGGTAACATTAAAAGATTATTATCATCGTTATTATGGATATGATAATAATAGAAATGATGATGATGGAGAAACATTCTTATTCTTTTATTCTAAAGTAGCAGATAATTGTAATATTAATAATGATAGTATTTATAATAAAGCATTAGAATCTATGGTATTCCCATATGAAATAAAAAATAGATATTTAGGTACATATCAAATAAGTATAAGTGATTTATTTATATTAAAAGATGAAATAGATAAATCAGATGAATTAGGTTCTTATTCAAATAAAATGCTTGAATTAGAAGTATTAAGTAAATTAGTTGAAGAGGTGAAGAAATGAGAAAAACGTATAACTTCATCTATTTAATTAATATGATATGTGGATTTCTATTATTATTTAATTTCTTATTTGTATATGAATCTATTAATAATTATAAAGAATTAATATTAGGTATATCATTTATATTTTATTTGTTATCAGATATTTTATATTTTAGGAAGAAAAGATTAATTGAAAACATAGATATAATCATTACTACAGTTTATATAATAACTATAGTAACAGTATTTATGTTTAGTGTGTATTATCAAATGGTAGTACCAAATATATTTAGTTTAGTATATTTTAATTCATTATTGATAATACCTCATATTCTATATATTGTTTATAATGTGTTAAGATGTTATAAATAATATTTAAAATAATAACGATTTATAATATAATTTAGATAATAGAAGGTGATTATATGTTTAAATGGTTAGGCCAAAGAAACATAAAAATAGGTGTAACAGCATTCCTTGTTTTAATAGCATGTGTAATAGCTGTATTCTTATTTTATAATTTAGGAAATATAGTTTCTTTATTAGGCGCATTTATTGGAATTTTTTCTCCACTTATTGTTGGTTTAATAATGGCTTATATATTAAATCCAATAGTTAAATTATTTGAAGAAAAAGTGTTTAAAAAGGTTAAGAAAGAAACAACAAGAAGAGATTTAAGTATTGCAGCAACTATTATTTTATTCGTTGCATTATTAGGAGCAATAATAGGATATTTAATTCCTCAATTATTAGAAAGTATTTTAAGTTTAATAACTAATGCTCCAAAGTATTTAGATCAAACAGTAGAATTCTTAAGTAAATGGATTAATAATCCTGATGTTGATTATTCTAAGACTACAGAATATTTATTAAAGATATTAAATGAAAATGTATTACCTAATGTTACTAGTATGTTAAATAGTTTAGGTAATGGATTATTAGGATTCTTAAAAGCTATATTTAACTTTGTAATTGGTTTAGTATTTGCAGTATATATTTTATCTAATACAAAGAATATGTCTAAAGGATCAAAGAAAATATTATATGCTTTCTTTAATGATAAGAAAGTTGATAAATTTATTAAGAAAGTTAAACATATTAATGATATATTCTTAAACTTTATGATGGGCAAACTTGCTGATTCATTCTGTTTTGTATTTGTTTGTACTTTAATATTTACAATTATATTTGGATATCCATATCCATTACTAATTGCATTTATTATTGCAACAACTGATTTAATTCCTTATTTCGGACCATACTTAGGAACTATTCCTAGTGCATTACTAATTTTATTAGTAGATCCAGTTAAGGCATTAATCTTTGTAGTATTTATAGTTGTATTACAACAAATCGATGCTAATTTAGTTACTCCAAGAATTCAAAGTAAGGCAACTGGTTTACCTTCATTCTGGGTATTATTTGCAATTACTGTATTTGGTGGATTATTTAAGATAGTTGGTCTATTAATAGCAGTACCATGCTTTACTATTATTTATGAATTAGTAGTTGATTATATAGAAGAGAAGACTGAAGCTAAAAAAGCTGAAGAAAATACCGAAAAAACAATAGAAGAATAGTACTTTATACTATTCTTTTTTTTGTTATTTTGATATAATGATATTAGGGTGGATAATATGGAAAGTATTTTCAATTTGAAATATGATGACTTAGTTGATTACTTTCTAAGTATTGGTGAAAAGAAATTCAAAGCTGATCAAGTATTCAGATGGATTTATGAAAAAAGAGTTTATGATTTTTCAGGGATGACTAATATTAGTAAAGAGTTACAAGAAAAATTAATGGAACATTTTGATATATCAATGCTTACTTTAAGAACTAAACAAGAAAGTAAAGATACAAATAAGTACTTATTTGAATTAGCAGATGGAAATACTATTGAAGCTGTATTAATGAAACATGATTATGGTAATTCAGTATGTGTATCCAGCCAAGTAGGATGCAATATGGGATGCTCATTTTGTGAATCTGGTAGACTTAAGAAAGTTAGAGATTTAGAAGCATCTGAAATTGTTAGACAAATACTTATGATTGATGATGAAAGTGATACAAGAGTATCAAGTGTTGTAGTTATGGGTATTGGAGAACCTTTTGATAATTATAATAACGTAATGAATTTCATTAGAATTATAAATGATGATAGAGGTATTAAAATAGGTGCAAGACATATTACAGTATCAACAAGTGGTTTAGTACCAATGATTGATAAATATGGAGATGAAAATATTCAAACTAATTTAGCAATTAGCTTACATGCACCAAACAACGAACTTAGAAGTAAGTTAATGAAAGTTAATAAAGCATATCCAATTGAACAAGTAATAGATGCTATTAATAGATATATAGATAAAACAAATAGAAGAGTTACTATTGAGTATTTATTACTAGATCATGTAAATGATACAAATGAATGTGCTAATGAATTATGTGATTTATTAAAAGGAATGAATGTATATGTTAATTTAATTCCTTATAATGAAACTTCACATATAGAATATAAGAAAAGTAGTAACGAAAGAGTTATGAACTTCTATGATATATTAAAAAAACATGGTATTAATGTGACAGTTAGAAGAAGATTTGGATCTGAAATAGATGCTGCTTGCGGACAACTAAGAGCAAAAGAGGTGAACTAAATGAAATCATTCTATATTACAAACGAAGGAAAAGTAAGAAGCCACAACGAAGATTCAGTTACAATTGTTAAAAACCAAAGTTCAGAGCATTTAATGATTGTAGCAGATGGTATGGGTGGACATAGAGCTGGTGAAGTTGCTAGTTCGATGGTTGTTACTCAAATTGGAAAAAGATTCCAAGCATTATCATCAATTGGAACAAAGCAAGATGCTATTAATTGGTTAAGAGAAAATGTTAAAGAAGTTAATTCAAACATTATCAAGTATTCAATTGAAAATCCTGAAGCAATGGGATTAGGAACAACTTGTGTAATGGCTCTTTTAACTAAAGATTTCTTATTATTTGTTAACATTGGTGATTCATCTGGATTTGTATTTAAAGAAGGAAAATTAAAAAAGATTACTCATGATCATACATTAGTTAACTTCTTAGTAGAAACTGGAGATTTAAGTGCTGAAGAAGCTATCAATCATCCAAAGAAGAATGTATTAATGAAAGCATTAGGTTCTTCTGATAAATGTGAATTAGATATGTTCGAAGTAGAAGACATTGATACTATTGATGCAATAATGTTATGTTCAGATGGTTTAACAAATATGTTAACTCAAGAGCAAATTGAAAGAGTATTAAACGAAGAAGATATAGATTTAGAAGATAAGTTAATTAAATTAGTAAGAAAATGTAATGTACGTGGTGGATTAGATAATATTTCCATCGCAATCTTAGACAAAAGAGGTGCATCTAAATGATAATGAAGGGGCAAAAAATAAGTGATAGATACCAAATCATCAAGACAATTGGTGAAGGTGGTATGGCAAATGTTTATTTAGCATATGATACTATTTTAGATAGAGATGTTGCTGTTAAAGTATTACGTGGTGATTTAGCAACTGATGATACATTTGTTAGAAGATTCCAAAGAGAAGCTTTATCTGCATCAAGTTTATCTCATCCTAATATTATTGAAGTATATGATGTAGGTGAAGATAATGGATCTTACTATATCGTAATGGAATATATTAAAGGTAAACATTTAAAACAATTATTAAAGCAAAGAGGAAAACTTACACTTACTGAAGTTGTAGATATTATGTTACAAGTAACTGATGGTATGAGTGTTGCTCATGATAATTACATTATTCATAGAGATATTAAACCTCAAAATATCATGATACTTGAAAATGGATTAATTAAAATTACAGACTTTGGTATAGCAATGGCTTTAAACTCAACTCAATTAACTCAAACAAATTCAGTTATGGGTTCAGTTCATTATTTACCACCTGAACAAGCTAGTGGTAAAGGTGCTACTATCCAAAGTGATGTTTATTCAATGGGTATTTTAATGTATGAATTATTAACAGGAGAATTACCATTCAGAGGTGATAATGCTGTTGAAATTGCATTAAAACAAATTAAAGAACCATTCCCAAGTGTTAAGGATAAAGTTCCTAACATTCCACAATCTATTGAAAATATTATTTATAAAGCAACTGCTAAAAATACTAAGAATAGATATGCTGATGCTAGAGAATTACATGATGATTTAAAAACAGCTTTATCTGATGAAAGAGCTAAAGAACCATTAATTAAATTTAAATATCCTGAAATAGAAGGTGATACTTCTAAATCAGAAAAAGAATTACAAAAGATGGCAGATCAAGCTGTTAAAGAAGATAAGAAAAAAGCTAAAGATGGTGTTACTGATAACATCATAGAAGATATTAATAGTAAAGAAGCTAAAAAAGAAGCTGATGTTAAATCTAAGAAGATTGAAGAAGATGATAGAAAACATGAAAATAAAGTTCTATTAATTCTAGGTATTATCTTCACAGTATTAGTATTAACTATTACAACATTAGTATTCTTATTACCAAAGATATTTACTGTTAAAGATATTACAGTACCTGATGTATCAGGTATGAGTGTTGGTAAAGCAGAACAAACTTTACAAGATGCAGGTTTTATTATTTCAGATGAAACTAAAGAAATTTCTTCTGATTCTGTAGAAGTTGGAAATGTTGTTAAGACAAATCCTGAAGCTGGTAGAATTAGAAAGAAAGGTGCAGAAGTAACTTTATATATTTCAGTTGGTGAAAATGCATATGTTGTTGAAGAAAGTTTAATTGGACAAAACTATAGAGATTATAAATCATACTTAGAAAAAACTTATGATTTATATGTAATAGTTACTAAAGAAGAAGATGAAACTAATAAAGTAGATGCTGATGTAATCATGAGAACCGATCCAGCACCTGGAACTAAGTTAAAGAAAGGTGATACTTTAACATTATTTATACCATCTCTTGATACTAATTATCCTGATTTCACTAATAATGAAATGAGTTTAACTAAGATTAAAGAATGGTGCGATAAATATGGTGTTAAGTTAGATGTTGAATATATCGAAACAAGTGATCATCCAGCTGGAACAATTTATGAACAAAATATTAAAGCTGGTGATGCAGTTATCAGTGGTCAAACATTAAAGATTAAGATTGCTGATGCACCATTAAATAGTGATCGTTCAGCAGAACAAATAGACGCAGAGTAGGAATATGACAGGAAGAATAGTTAGAATAATAAGTAATTTATATACTGTAGAAGCAGTTAATAATGGTCGAATAATTTCTTGCAATTGCCGAGCAAGGGGTAAGTTCAGAAATGATGGACTTACTCCTTTAGTAGGTGATATTGTTGATTTTAATGAACAAGAAGGAATAATTCTTAATATTAAAGAAAGACGTAATGAATTAAATAGACCTATGATTGCTAATGTAGATCATGCAATTATAGTTACTAGTTGTAAGAAACCTGATTATTCATCATTATTGTTAGACAAGATGTTAACAAATGTAATAATGAATGATATTAAACCTATAATAGTGTTTACAAAATATGACTTATTAACAGAAGATGAAAAAACTTCATTTAATAATATTATTGATTACTATAATAAAATAGGTATACCTACATTTATTAATACAGATATATTAAACATTGAAAAAGAAATTATTGGTTCAACAGTTGTATTAACTGGTCAAACTGGTGCAGGTAAAAGTAGCTTATTAAATAGAATAGATGAAAGATTAGATTTAGCTACTAATGAAATAAGTGAAGCATTAGGAAGAGGAAAACATACAACAAGACATGTTGAATTATTTGATATAAGAGTAAAAGAATTACAAGGGAATTTTTATATGGCAGATACTCCAGGTTTTTCTGCACTTGATGTTATTAATGATATAGATAATATTAGATTCGCATTTTATGAATTTGATAATGATGGTTGTAAGTTTAGAGATTGTAAACATATTAATGAAATAGGATGCAGAGTTAAAGAACAAGTTGAAAATGGAGAAATCATGGAAAGCCGATATGAGAATTATAAAAAGTTGGTGATGGAGTGTGAAAGTAACAGTTTCAATTCTAAAAAGTAATTTAGATAAAACAGAAACTATTAAAAGAGTTGAACAAACAGATGCTGATTATATACATGTTGATGTAATGGATGGACAATTCATTCCACATCATTCATTAAGTATATATGAAGTAAATAATCTATTTGCTAAAAGTAAAAAAGCATTAGATATTCATCTAATGGTTGATGATGTTGAAGGACATATCAAAGCTTTTAAACATCTACATGTTAATAGTTTTATATTCCATGTAGAAACTAAGCAAAATATTGAAGCATTAATAGATTATGTTCATTCATTAAAAATTAAAGTAGGACTTGCTATTAATCCTGAAACTCCTACAGATAGTTTATTACCATATTTAGATAAAGTAGATTCAATTCTAGTTATGGGAGTAACACCTGGTGAAGGTGGACAAAAGTTAATTAAAACAACTGTTGATAAGGCTTTTGTATTAAAAGGATTAAGAACTAAATTTAATTATAATTATAAGATTGGAATTGATGGTGGAGTTAATTTAGAAACTAGACCATTACTAGAAGATTTCGATTATTTAATATCAGGTTCATATGTATGTATGTCTGATAATTACCAAGATAAAATAGATTCTTTAAGATAGAATCTTTTTTTATACTATGATATAATCTTTAAAGAAACGAGTGAATAAAATGGATATTTTTAAACATTATATAATTATATTATTAATATCAATGGTACCTCTTATTGAATTAAGAGGAGCTATTCCATATGCTGTAGGTTTTATAGAACATGGAACAGAATTAAATATAGTATTGTGTTATATTGTAGCTATAATAGGTAACATGTTACCTGTACCTTTTATTTATTTCTTTGCAAGAAAAGTTCTTGAATGGGGAAAAGATAAAAAAATAATAGGTAAGTTTTTCACTTTTTGTTTAGAAAAAGGCGAAAAAGGAGGAGAAAAATTAAAAGCTAAAGCTAAGAATGGTTTATTTGTAGCTTTACTTTTATTTGTAGGTATTCCACTTCCTGGAACAGGAGCATGGACTGGTACACTTGCTGCATCTATTCTAGATATGGGATTCAAAAAAAGTGTAATTGCCGTAATGCTAGGTGTAGTACTTGCTGGTGTAATAATGGGATTATTAAGCTATTTTGGTTTTAGTGCTATATTTTAAAAGGGGGAATTAAAATATGAGAACATTACTAGATTATGTAGAAGAAAATGGAACAAAGTCTTTTAAAGAAAAAGAATATAATGAATTAGATTCATTAGTGTTAGGTATATTATCTTATTTAGATTTAGGAGGAATAGTTCCTAAAGATCATAAGAAAATAACCATGGAAAAAGCTATTGAAAAGTTTTATAAAAGATATTCTAATAATGATGTTTTTAAGTTACATGGTACAGGATTAAGATCAGCATATAATATTATATGTACTATAAGAAAAAGCATTAGATATAAAGATTTACTTTTATATAATTATGATTATCAATCAAATGATGATTTACAATTTTCTGCTGTTTGTATTGATATAGATGATAAGACTACATATATATCATTTGAAGGAACAGATGATTTAGTAAGTGGTTGGAGAGAAGACTGTGAAGCAGCTTATATGTTTCCAACTAATTCCCAAGAATTAGCAATTAAATATGTTAATAACCATATTCAATTATTTAGTAATAGATCTTATATATTAGGTGGACATTCTAAAGGTGGAAATTTAGCTTTAGTAGCAGGTATGTATTCTAATATACTTGTTAAATTTAAGATAAAGAAAATCTATTCTTTTGATGGTCCTGGTTTAAGAAACAATGAATTACATACATGGAACTATAGATCAATAAGAAAGAAATTTGAACATATAATACCAGATTATTCTATAGTTGGTTTATTAATGAGAAATGATGGTAATTATAGAGTAGTTAAATCTTCTGTTAAAGGATTACTTGCACATGACGCGAATAATTGGGTTGTAGAAAATGATCATTTAGTAAGTTCTAAATTATCTAAGAGTAGTAAGAAACTAGATAAGCATTTAAAACTATGGTTAGATAAGTATTCTTTAGAAGAAAGAGAATTCTTTGTTCATGAAATATTTGATATATTTGATAGATTAGGAATAAAGAACTTTGTAGAGGTTAAAGCAAATATGGTTCCTAAGATGTTAAAAATATTAAAAGAAAGAAAAAATATGGATAAAAAAGCAAAGAAGATGCTTGGAGATTTAATATTATCTATATTTCAATCTATATTTGTTAAGAATTAGAAATAATTTACACGATTATTTCTTTTTTTATGTTTAAACTTTTTTATTCATGATATAATAATTATAAGAATAAGAAGGTAGGGCTAATATATGGAATATAAGACTAAAAGATTAGACATAAAAAAATTTATTCCTGAATATATTCCAATCATGTTTAATGTTTGGGGAAGTGACAGAGAAGTTGGACGTTATATGCCTGAATTTGATCCTACTTGGGATTTAGATACATTTACTGAACATATCATGCATACATTCAGATATGAAGATTATGAAAGATGTATTATTAAAGAAAGAAAAACAAATGAAGTAATAGGTTATATTTCAATATTTCAAGAAGATAGTAGAAGTAAATCTATTAATATATATTTAAAGAAAGATTATTGGAATAAAGGATATGGAACTGAAGCTATTGAAGGTTTAGTAGAAATATTAAAAGCTGAAGGTATTGGTTCTATATATGCTACATGTGATAATAGAAACATTGGTGCATCAAGAGTATTAGAAAATAATAAATTTGAATGTATAGATGTTATTAAAGGTGAAAGAGTAGATATAGATGGTAATGTAGGAGATGAACTACTTTACGAACTAGAATTAATAAGAGTTTTATATAATCAATAATAAAACAGGATTATGAAATCCTGTTTTTTAATTCTAATAAATATTCTTGAGATACTGCTTTTTCATCTTTTTTTAATATTTCAGTACATAATTTATAATATGCAAATTCATCATATGTACCTATATAATTGACTTCTTGAATACCTAGGGTAATAATTTTACCGAATTTTCCATTAATTGCATCATCAGTTTTTATTACACATACTGTACCATTAGTTCTACTTAATACTATATAATGGTCCTTTGATAATGGTAGTTTTTCTACAACTATAGCTCCTGGTTTAATCATTTTAAAAGGTAATCCTTTTTTCTTTGTTGGCTTAGTATTCTTTTGAGTCTTAGAATAATCTTTTCTCATTTCTTTTATTTGATCCATTTCAGCTTCAGTTGCATGTAAACAAACTTGGAATAAACTCTTTTGATTTATTTCACATGTTTCTCCTAAATATGCATCATATGGAGCACCTGATATAGTAATTCTATGTTCTTTATGTTGAACATTTTTTACTAAGAAACATTTTAAATTTTGTCCTTCTTCACCATATACATAGAATAGGTCCGAATTATAATTTATTAGACATCCACGTGATGCTTTTTCATTTGAATCAGCAATTAAGACTCTGTTATACATATCTTTAATTTTAGATATTAGTTCATCATGAATAACATCTACTGGTCTGACTTTTTTATAATCATATACTATTTTTAGATCTTTTGGTAATATTCCAAATTGTTTACCATTTACTTCGATTCCATTTATATTACTATTTTCTTTTAATTCTATTAAAGATACGTATTCTTCATTTTTTTCTTTAACAAAGTAATATTTGTTTTCGTATAAAGCAATTACACCTTCTGCTAAGTTAACTCTATCTTTAATAGAAGATAGTTTTTTAGATAATACTTTTAGTTCTTCAAGAGATAGAGTTCCTTTTTTTTCAATAAATCTTTCTTCATCAATATAGTCAGCTCGGTTAATAGTAAATAGAGTATCAGTTTTTAAATTGTTTAGATCACTACTGGATACTTTAAAAAATTTAAACCAAGTTTTACTTGTATCTAAATCATCAAGATTATGTGTACCTCTAACTGCTTTTAAAAATGATCCATTATTTTCTATAACAATATAAGGTCCTTTTTCATGACCAGGTGGATAATTAAACATTTCTGCTTTTGTTCTATATCTTTTAGCAAAGATAACATCGCCAACTGATATATCTTTAAATTTATCACAAGTAGGGGAGAGTTTGGACATAGTGCATGTAGGATAAAAAAAACTTTCCATGCTTTGTTGTGTCGTATTAATTAAATCGCCCATAATATAAAAATCTCCTCAAATCAGCATAATTATAACACGAATTTATAAAATATGGTAAAATATTATTTAGGTGAAACATATGAAGAATACTGAATGGTATAAATTAGATAATATGGGTGTTTATTATGCTTCTACTAAGGATAGAAAGAATCCTACTGTATTTAGATTCACTGCTACTATGAAAGATGATGTTGATGTTGTTAATTTAAGAGTAGCTTTAGAAGATACAATGGAAGTATATCCAAATTTTAATGTTACCTTAAAAAAAGGTTTATTTTGGTATTATTTAGAAGAAGAACATCATTTACCTGATATTAAAGAAGAAAATAAAGCAGTATGTGCTAGAGTATATAAATCTGAATATGATATTCTTTATCGAGTTTCTTATTATAAGAAAAGAATTAACTTTGAAGTATCACATATAGTTTCAGATGGAAGAGGCACTATTGAAGTATTTAAAACTTTAATAGCTAATTATGTTAAATATCAATATAAAGTAAAAAATATTAAATTAAGTAATAGTACTATAGAAGAACATTCTGAAGATTCTTTTGACAAATATTATGAAAAATATAAAAAAGATAGATCAAAAGAAGGAAAAATATTTAGATTAAAAAATAAACTATTACCATTTGAAGATGCTAAGTTTATTGAATTACATTTAAATTGTAAAAAAGTATTAGATAAAGCTCATGAATATAATTCAACTATAACTGCTTATTTAGGAGCTGTATTAATACAATCTATATTAAAAGAAATGAAACAATTAGATAAAGGTAAATATATAAGAGTAGATTTACCTGTAGATTTAAGAAGTTATTTCAGAAGCGAATCATCTAGAAACTTCTTTGGTTTAACTTATTTATCATATAAGTTTAATGGTGAAGTAGATGATATAGATAAGATTATTAAAGTTGTAAATGATGAAATGACTGAAAAAATAAAAAAAGAAAATATTAGTAAAAGAGTTAATAAGATGGTATCTTTTCAAAAGAATTTTGCTGTAAGAGCTATTCCTATTTTTATTAAAGATATGTTTTTAAATACCATAACTGAATTTGTTGATAATGGTACAACTTCTTTATCTAATGTAGGTAAAATATCATTTAGTAAAGAAGTAGATGAATATGTAGAAACAGTTGCAGCCATGATTAGCCCTGAAAAGAATTTTAAAATAACTATTTGTACATATGGAAATGATTTAGTAATATGTATTTCAGATAAATTTAGAAGAAATAATATAGTTAAAAATTATGTAAGATCTTTAATTGAATTAGATAAAGATGCATTCATAATTTCGAATGGGGTGTAGATATGAAGACATGTAATAATTGTAATATTAATATAGATACACCTTCAGTTAAATGCCCTATATGTGGAAGTATATTAGTAGGTAAAGATAAAGATACTACTTATCCTAGAGTAAAAAAGAAATATACAACATTTAATAGAATCTTAATGTTTATATTATCTGTAATAATGATTATAAATGTTTATTTAGATTTACAATTAACTAATCATATTACATGGAGTAAATATGTAGTATTTGGATGTGCAGTATTTTATATAATTGTAAGAAGTATAATAAGATCACATAGAAATCCAATGAGTTTATTAACTGGATATGCATTTTTATTAGTAGTCTTATTATTAATATTTTTCTGGTTAACTAAATTTTATGTAATTACTAATTTTATAATACCTATATTATGTTTAACTGAATTAATAATAAGTGTATTCTATGCATTAGTAGTTAAAAATAAATATATTAAGAAATATCTAAGTGTAATAGTAACTAATATGTTAGTATCATTTATACCATTTGGTTTAATGATATTTAAATTAACAACATTCAATGTATTAGTTAATATTAGTTATGTTTTATCAATTATTTCATTTGTAGGTTTAATTATATTTGACTATGATGATTTAAAAGATGAATTAAGTAAGATATTTAATTATTAGGGTGGTTTAAATGAAGTATATATTTTTAGTTAATACTTTTAGTTTAAAAGAAAATACTAATGATGTAGTTGCTAGAATATTAACTGTAGGAAATGAACTAGGATTAGATTATCATGTAGAAATGAATTCTAGTCGTATATCTACAGAAGATATATTAAAGAAATATAAAGATAGTAGAAATATTATTATTTGTTTAGGTGGAGATGGAACAATTAATAGAACATTAAATGCTATTGCTAATACAAAGAATGTATTAGGTTATATTCCATTTGGTACAGGTAATGATTTCTATAGATCTAATAAAGAATTATTAGAAGATGGTATTAATAAAATAGATTTAGTTAGAATAAATGATAAATATTTTATTAATGTTGCTTGCTTTGGTATAGATGCAGATATTGCTAATACAGATGAACTTATTCATTCATCTATATTACCTAAATCTCAAAGATATAATGTAAGTATAATTAATCATTTCTTAAAATATAAAGCAAGACATATGAAAGTAATATGTGATGGTAAAGAATATGAATCAGATTATACTACTATAGCTGTTTGTAATGCACGCTACTATGGTGGTGGTTATAAAATAGGAACAAATGCATCTCTTACTGATGGATTATTAGATGTATATCTAATAAATGATTTACCTAAATTAAAGATGGCTAGTTTAATATTAGGAATGAAAAAAGCAAAACATGAAAATGATCCATCTTGTAAATTAATTAAAACTAATAAATTAACTATAGAATCTCCAAGTGAATTTGAATGTAATATTGATGGAGATAAATTAAAAGATAAAAAGTTTGATATAGAACTTATTCCAAAAGGTATAGAAGTTTATTATGATCAACACTTAATAGACGAAATAAAGAAAGTTAAATTAAAGAAACAATAATATTGTTTCTTTTTTTAT
>CAMOID010000012.1 GCA_946615975.1 uncultured Caryophanales bacterium | reverse complement strand
TTAGAAATTATCTCTATCTCTTAAGAATGGAGGAATATCATATTCTTCATCTATAATACTCATTGGTTTAGATGGAACTTGATCTTCTACTCTATCTTCTACTTCTTCATCTATATAATTAGGAGTGCTTACATCTTCATTTTCTTCAAAGCCTGTAGCTATTACAGTAACAATAACTTCATCATTTAAGTTTTCATTGATAACAGCACCAAATATAATATTAATATCAGTGTTAGCTGATGCTCTTACAACTTCAGCAGCATCTTCAGCTTCAAATAATGTTAAGCTTCTACCACCTGTAACATTGATGATCGCATCTGTAGCACCATCAATAGATGTTTCAAGTAATGGACTTGATACAGCTTGTTTAGCAGCAACAATTGCTCTATCTTCTCCAGTACCAATACCAATACCAATAAGAGCATTACCTCTATTAGACATTACTGCTTTAACATCTGCAAAGTCTAGGTTTACTAAACCAGATACAGCAATAAGGTCTGAGATTGATTGAACACCTCTATGTAATACATTATCTACTTCTTTGAATGCATCTAACATAGGAGTTGATTTATCAATAATATCTCTTAATCTATCATTTGGAATAACTATTAATGTATCTACGTGTTTTCTTAATTCATCAACACCAATAATAGCTTGTTCCATTCTTCTATTTCCTTCGAATCTAAATGGTTTTGTAACAATACCAACTGTTAAAGCTCCAAGGTCTTGTGCAATTTCAGCAATTATAGGTGAAGCACCAGTTCCAGTTCCACCACCCATACCACAAGTAACGAATACCATATCTGCACCTTCTAATGCAGCTTTGATTTCATCTCTTGATTCTTCAGCAGCTTCTCTACCAATTTCAGGGTTTGCTCCAGCTCCTAAACCATTAGTAATTGACATACCAATTTGTAATTTAGTTTCTGCAGGTGAAGCATCTAATACTTGTTTATCAGTATTTGCTACGATAAATTCAACACCTTTAACTCCTGATTCAATCATTCTGTTAACAGCATTACATCCACCGCCACCAACACCAATAACCTTGATCTTGGCAATTTGATTCATCTCTAATCCTTTATTCATCTTTATTCACTCCTTATTTATTAAATAATCCAAATACTTTACCAAGTATTGAATCACCAGATAACGCTTTTTTATTTTCTTTTCCATTTAATATATCAAGTTCGTCTTGATTAAATATTGAGAACTCTCTATCTCTTTGTTTAAGTTTTGCATCAAAGTATTTAATCATACCTACACATGATGCATATTTGTTATCTCTAACACCAACAATATTAATTTTACCCATGTTAGCGCTAGTTCCAAATACACTTTCTATTTCTAATTGGAAGTCCTTAATTTCAGTCAATCCTCCACTTATAATTATATAACTTATTTCTTTCTTTGTTAAGTAGTTAATTTCATTTTTAGCCATATTTAATAACTCATGTAATCTACTCATAACTACTTCAGATACTTCTTTTTGATTAATATTTACTTTTTCTCCTAAAGTATTCATCATACTTATATCTAAGTGTTCATTTGCATTTCTTTTATTAGCTAATGCAAATGTTTCTTTAACTTTTTTAGCATCTTCCATGCTTAATTTATATATAAATGCTATATCAGCATCTACTGTACTTCCACCTTTAGGTATTACTAAATTATTAATAATCTTACCTTTATTAATAATACCTATTTTAATTGTTTCAGCACCACAATCTATGATTGCTCCTGCTGTAACATCTGTAGATTCTCTTTTATGAGCATAATATGTAGATAATGTTGGTAATTGAATATCAATTACTTCTACATCTATATGTTCTAATTCTTTTGCTATTTCATAGATGTCTCTTTTAGGAACTGACATTACTACACTTTTAACTTCAAGTTTTTCTCCATGTCTTCCTAAAGGAGCATATGTCTTTTCTCCATCTATCTTATAATATACTGGAACTATATCTACTACTTCATTACCATTAGGAACTTGATCTTGTCTAGATGTTTTTAATACTCTTGCTATATCAGCATTTGTTATTTCTTTATCTTCTGAAGTGATTGATACACTTCCAAGTCCTATTTTAAAATCAGCTGAATCTTCATTTATAGATATGATAGCTTTAGGAACTTTAACTCCTAACATCTTTTCAGCTTTATTAAGTAATCTTTTAATAGCATATGATGTTTCTTGTACTTCACATATAACACCTTTTTTTACACCACGAGATTCTTCATCTAGTGCACATAAAACATTAAAACGTTCATTTAATATTTCGGCAACTACTAGTTTTAAAGTAGCTGAACCAATATCAATACTAGCAATTATCTCCCTCATAGTATATATCCCACCATATCTTAACAAGATTATACTATATTCAGTATTTAATTTAAAGAAAACAAACGAAAAATGGTTATTTTAAATGTTTTGTATTTGTAAATTGATTATTTATTTACATTTTACTTTATATTACTTTTACACTCACTTTTTATTGACATAATGGAATATATAGTATACTATTTATTTATGGAGCGACCCCACTGCATAGTCAGAGGGTGTCGCTCTTTTTTATTGACATATACAATAGTTTATTATATTATTTATTTATAGAGCGGCCCCACTGCTTGGTCAGAGGGTGTCGCTCTTTTTTTGTTTGTATAAATACCAATTAATCTATTATTCTTTTTTATAATTACAATTACTGAATAATTTAAAAATTTGAATGTATAATTCAAATAATAATGTAAATTTAATTTTGATAATATTACATTAGATATATCGAGCAATATAACATCTGATTGATTTTTACTATCTTTAATTTTGTGATAAATACAATTTCTACCAACTATTATTGAATTATCATTTCCAAACACTTCCTTTTCTTCGATAAAGTATGCTTTTCCTTTGACCGGCTTATACTTATAATCTGCCATTTTTATATATTCTTTGGAAGCTATCTCTGGAAGTATTATTATTTTTCCTCCCATGATAGAAAGGAACCAATAAGCATTTTCTATTTCGTGATTCCTTATATTTATTCTATTCCTCTTATTAACTCTATATGTAATACCATCTTTTGTTATGCTTTTAGCAAAATGAACACCAAAATTAACTGACGGTTTAGCATTCTTTAAAAACTCATTTGTAATGTCTTTGTAATAAATTATATCCATGTAGTATCTCCTTTGAAAAAATAAAAAAGACAGGAATTTATTCCTATCTTCATACTACAAACTGATTTACTACATAATAAAACTTAATTCCTGATTATTTTATCATATCTATATAACAAAATAAACATACTTATTATTAATATTATGGTATAATTTAAGAAGGTGAATAATATGAGTAAATTCATGTCAATTTTAGTTAATAAAACTGTTTCAGGTTTATTAAAAATAACTAAACCAATATTACATAAAGATGGTTCTGTATTACCAGGATCTATAGCACGTAGATTTGATAAAAATATTCTAGATAAACTAGAATATCCTAAATATATAATTGGTGTTACAGGTTCTTCTGGTAAAGGATCTACTACTAAGTTAATTGCTAACATTCTTATGAAGAATGGTGTTAAAGTAGTATGGAATGAATCTGGTTCAAATCTTTATAATGCAGCTGCTACTCTACTTTTAAACAATTCTAGTTTAAAAGGTAAAATTAAAGCAGATGTATTATTACTTGAATTAGATGAATCATATATTAAAACAATCTTTAATAAAGTTAAACTAACACATTTAGTTGTTACTAATATAACAAGAGATCAACCTGCTAGAAATGGTCATGTTGATTTAATATTTGATAAGATTAAAAATTCTATTGATGATGATACAACATTAATACTTAATGCTGATGATCCAATTGTTAATAGATTAAAATTAGATCATTCTAAAGTAATAACATATGGTATTGGTGATAATGATTATACATATAAAACACCTATATCAGATACATTAGATCAATGTTATTGTCCTATATGTCATAGTAAATTAATTTATAATTATTATCACTATGGTCATCTAGGTGATTATAGATGTCCTAGAAATGACTTTAGTCGTACACCAGTACAATATGAAGCTACTGATTTAAATCTAGAAAATAAAACTATGTTTATAAATGGTAATCCTATTAATTTACATAAAGATATTATGTTTAATGCTTATGCTATATTAGCAGCATATGCTACATTAGATAAACTATTAACTAATGAACAAATAGTTAAAGGATTAAATGAATCTAGAAAAGAAGAAGTATTCCCTACTATTGATGGTAGAGAAATAGAAATGTTAGATTCTAAGAATGAAAATAATTTATCATTCGTTCAATCTATTGATTACATCACTAGATGTAAAGATAGAAAAACTATTATCATGGGATTTGATAATGTTTCTCGTAGATATGATTATAATGATTTATCTTGGTTATATGATATAGATTATGAAAAGCTAGCAAATGATGAAGAAATATCTAGAATATTCTGTATAGGTAGATTTAGATATGATGTATATGCTAGATTAATACATGCTGGTATAAATAAAAAGATTATTACAGTAGTTGATGATTATAAAGTTAATTTAATAAATGAAATTAAAAATAATTCATCTGGTAAAATATATTCAATGGTATTCTTAGATATGATGGATGATATTTTAAAATCATTAAGTGAGGTGCCTCATGAAAAACGTTAATATATTACATTTATATTATGATTTAATGAATCTATATGGAGAATATGGAAATATAATTGCATTAAGAGATGCATTTAAACAACAAGGTATAGAAGTTAATATAGATAAGAAATCATTAGGAGACACTATTGATTTTATGAAATATGATATTGTTTATATTGGAGAAGGTTCTGAATTTAATCAAGAATTAGTTAGACAAGATATATTAAAATATAAAGATGATATAAATCAATATATAGAAAAAAATAAAATATTAATTGCTACAGGTAATTCATATGAATTATTTGGAGATAAAATTGATGATAAAGAAGCTTTAGGTATCTTCCATTTTAAATCATTCTTCAAAACTATCACAACTGATGTTGGTGATAGAATTGTAAATGAAGAAATCATGGATACTGATTTCTTAGGTAGTCCTATTGTTGGATTTGTTAATAGAAATTCAGTAAATGATATTAAAGATGGTTATTTATTTAAAGTAAGAAAAGGATATGGAAATGATATTAAAGATAAATTTGAAGGAATTCATTATAAGAATTTCTTTGGTACTTATCTTTTAGGTCCATTACTAATAAGAAATCCATATTTATTAGATTATATATTATCTGACTTTTTAGGAGATAAATATAAAGAAATAGATACTCCTGATAAGAAAGCTTATGAAGAATATTTAAAAACTTATAATATAGAATAATAAAAGAGACTTTTTAAAGTCTCTTTTTTATTCTCCTCTAAAATATATTCCTTTAGAAAATCCTCCAGCCTTACACATAAGGTTTGTAGGAAATGAAGCTACTATATTATTCATAGCTAATTGATCATTGTTATATGTTGCTCTTAAGTTTTCAATTCTTGTTTTATTATCAACATATGCTTGAGTCCACTCTGCTACATTTAATCCACTTTGAGTTACATAAGCATTTATTTGAGCTAATAATTGTTCTTGTTGATAATAACAATCTACTACATCTTGTACAGCTGCTAATGTATGATATCTATTTATTAAATTAACTAATGTATTTAATAAATTAACATCTACTACATTTTGTACTACTTGTATATATGATGTAGATAATTGAAATCTATAATTTATTTCAGTTACTAATGTTGCCCATTCATCTTTTATTTTATTTTTTAGTTTTATGGCATGATTATATTTTGATACCATAAAAGCTGCAGTTGCACCTAAACAAACTGAAATAATTGCTATACCAATTATAATATCTAATGTTCCAGCCATACCCTTCACCTATTATAAATTATATCATAATACATAAAAAAAGAAATAGAATAACTATTTCTTTACAGGAACATTATCAATTCCACCTTTACTAAATGGATTACATCTAAGTAATCTCCATATAGTTAATAAACTACCTTTAAATGCACCATGTATCTCTAATGCTTTAATAGCATAATTAGAACATGTTGGATAATACTTACAACTTGAATGAGTACTTAAAGGTGCTCTTTGATATAGTTTTATTAATTTAATTAAGAAATTTTTAATCATCTACTTTTTCAGCACTCACAAATTCTTTTTTCTTAGTTGTTTTCTTTTTAGTAGTAGTTTTTTTCTTAACTTCTTTTTTAGGTTCTTCTTTTACTTCTTCAACTGTTTCATCAGTTGGAGATACTTCTATTACTTCATTACCTTCTTTATCAAATAAAGCAACTCTAGTACCTAATATAAGATCATGTATACTTCTTGTATCTTCTCTCATCATCATTACAATTAAGAATAATATTTCATATATATATTGAACTGTACTAATAATATTAGATGCTTGTAAGTATACACCTGAGTCAGTTAAATATAAGAATGTTAAATCAGTAATAATAATTAATAATTCACCTACTAATATAGCTCTTACTAAATAAGACCATAAAGGTACTTTCTTAGTTATATCTTTATTATTAACTGTTCTTAATTTAAATATTAATTTACCTAATGTTCTACCTTTTAATATAAATTGTAATACACCTAAATATAATACTGTTATTACTATAGTAATTACTTTAGTAATAGTGTTATTTTTAGTCATTTTATAAGCTAAATCATTATATTTATCTGCATATCCTTTTGCTGCTTCATCTCTAAATTTAGTAATATCTTCATCAGATAAATCTGAATCAATATAATCTTTTAAATAATCTTTATAACTAACAAACGAATCATATTCTTCAGTAGTTATCTTTTTATCAGATAATACTTCATCTAATTTACTAGTAAATAAATTATATTCTACTCTTATATCATTTAATTGTTGATATTCTCTTTGGTATTCTTCATTATTTGGATTAATAAAAGGAATAAATGTTAATCCTAATGTTATTATAGATATAATTACCATATCAAATGCATACGCTAATATTCTATATATCATCTTTTTCATGTTATCATCTCATTTCTATATGTATTATATAATATATTTATCTTATATACAATTATTGATTTTTAGACTAAAATAATGTATTATTTTCTTATAAGAAGGTGAAGTTATATGTCAACAACTCAAATAATTACATATGCAATTATAGCTGTTGTATTAGTTATTATATTATTAGTAATGCTTAAACTTAATAAAAAAGATTTCAATATGGAAGTTAATAAATTAGTTAAGTGTTTAGGTGGTAAAGAAAATATCTTAGATAAAGAAGTTAATATGTCTAGATTTAAAGTAACACTTAAAGATGTATCAATTGTAGATAAAGAAGGTATTACTAAATTAGGTGCTAAAGGTATCGTAGAAATTGATAATCAATTAAAGATTATATTTGGTTCTGATAATAGAACATTAATGAAATATATAAATGAAATGAAATAAAAATAAGAAGTTATAAAACTTCTTATTTTTTTGTTTCAGGAACTTTAGAATATATTAGATTAGTTTTCTCTTTATCTAATATTTCATATTTTCTATGAGAAGGTAATAAAGTATGATTAATACTATTACTTCTTACTAACCCACCTATTCTTTCTACATATGACATATATTCATCTGTTCTTTGATCTTCTATATCATCAAAGTAAGATAATAAATTAATATATTCTAAGAATAGCTTACTCTTCTCTAATCTTTCATATCCATATTTTTCTAATTCTTGCATTAAATAATCATATAGTTTGTTTAATACTATTTGTTCATTTGTTGCTTCATTCATTACTTCTAACATAAATGAAGTAATATTATTCATAGATTGTTCATCTATATCAGTAGTAAATCTTAACTTAAATATATTAGTAATTATTTCTATTTTTTCAGTTATTAAGTCTTCCATTTTATTTTCAACATCTTCTATTAAATCTATAGAAGACATTTCATCATATTGATAATCTTCTAATGTTGCCATATTACCACCCTTAATAATTAAATATTATATTAGAAAAATAAGAGGATTACAATCCTCTTATTTTATTATTAACTTAACTATTTTCTTTTTACCTTTTTGTAAAACAAATTCATCTTTAGTTATTTCAGCTTTTGGATCAGTTATTTTTTCATTATCAACTGATACACCACCTTGTTCAACTAATCTTCTTCCTTCTGATTTAGATGGAATAAGTTCAGCAGCCATCATGATATCAAGAATATTTCTTGATTCAGGAGTAATTGGTGTAGCTTCTAAATTTTCAGTAGATCCTCCAAATAAAGCTTCTGATTTAGCTTTAACTTGTTTAGCTTCTTCTTCACCATGTAAGTCTTTAATGAATTCATATGCTAATGTCTTTTGTGCATATCTATCTTCTGGTCTTTCCATATGTTTTCTCATTACTTCATCAATTTCATCTTTATCTAAGAATGTGAATACTTTTAAATATTCTTCTACTTTATCATCTGATGAATTAATTAAGTATTGATAAATATCATATGCTGGAGTCTTTTCTTTGTTTAACCAAAGAGCATTTCCTTCTGATTTACCAAATTTATGTCCAGTTGAATCTAAGATAAGTGGCATGGTAAATGCATATGCTTCTTTACCTAACATCTTTCCTATAAGCTCAACACCTGTTGTAATATTACCCCATTGATCTGAACCAGCTGCTTGCATGATACAATTCTTTTCTTTATATAAATGAACAAAATCATATCCTTGTAATAATGTATAACTGAATTCTGCATATGTAATACCAGTTTCTAGTCTTCTAGAAATGATATCCTTATTAAGCATATAATTAACATTAATGTATTTACCAACATCTCTTAAGAAATCAATAAATGTAAAATCTTTAATCCAATCATAGTTATTTACTACTTCAACATTATTATCAAATAATGATAATACTTGTTTCTTAATACCTTCAATGTTGTTTTCAACAACTTTCTTATCAATTATTTCTCTTTCTGCAGTAGGTCTTGGATCTCCTATTAAACCAGTTGCTCCACCTACTAATAAAATTGGATGATGTCCATATTTCATCAATCTCTTTGCAGTTAATAATGATGAATAATGTCCAATATGTAATGAATCTGCTGTTGGATCAGTTCCCCAGTAGAAAGTCATTCCTCCTGCATTTAACTTTTCAATAAAGTCTTCATTATTAGTCATGTCTTTAATAAGACCTCTGTACATTAAATCTTCATAACAAGTCATCTTGCTCATATATATTCCTTCTTTCTATAAAATAAAAAAGTCATAAATCTAAGGACGAGTTAATACCCGTGGTACCACCTTAGTTCATGACTTTCATGCACTTATTCACTCGTAACGTGAGTTATACGATTTTTCTCCAGGGTCGTAAATCCTTTCATCGAAAACTTATATAAAGATTATATCAAATATATAAGTTAAGTCAACCTATTTATTTCTTTAAATCTGTATCTGCTCTTGCAGTAGTTACTATTAATTCAGATAAATCTTTAATAGTTAACTTCTCAACTTGAGTGATATCATTTGTAGCTTCAGCATTATGAATGATATCATCAGCAGCATTAAAGATATCAGTGTTATAGTTATTATCTACTGTAACTATTTCTATATAGAATACTTTTCCATCTCCTGCATCTGTAATACCTATCATTCTATTATTCATACCAGTAGTTAATGTTATAACTATATAACCATGTTCATTAAAGATTAATTCTTTTATATCTTCTACTTTGTATTGATTATTAATTAATGATTCTCTTAAACTTAATTCTGATTTAACTACTTCATCATATTTAAATACTAAACTTCTAATATACATTTTAAATGTTTGATCAGCATCATATACTACTATACCTGAATTAGTTTTATCATATGTATATGTAGTTGGTATTTTATATTTATAACCATTTATATATGTTTCATTATTTTTACCATTTGATACTAATGACTTATTAGATACAACTGGTTTAATACATTTAGTAGTTGTTCTATTACTAAACATTAAATATCCCATGAATAAACCTAATGCAAATACTACAACAAATACAATAGCTTTTTGGATATTAAATTTACCCATTTTAATCTTTAATGTTTTACCACCTATTTTAAATGACATAGCATTTTTTTCAGGTACTACAATATCAGCTCCTGCTGTAGCTTGAGTTGTGGCAACTTCTCCAACTCCTCCTGCTTGAACGTTTTGATCAACTTGAACAGTATCACTTGTAGCAGGTGGTATATCTATTTTAATATCTTCTACTTTTTCAGCTGGTTCTTGTACTTGCACATCAGTTTCTTCATATGTAGTTGTTGGAACACTTTCTTGAATTGGTGCTGTTTCATTTCCTAATACTTCTTCTTTTACATCTAAAGTTGGAGCTTCAGTAGTTTCAGCAACTTGATTTTCATTTATAGTATTATCTAAAGATTCTAAAGTTTCTTCTTGAGGAGTTTCCGGATTAACTGGAGGTGTATTTAATGGCATGTTTAAAGCACCACATGAAGGACATGTGTTATTGCCTGGAATTAATGGAGTACCACAGTTACCACAGTTCATTTTGACCCCTCCTCTACTATAATAATTATATATTATTTGCAGTTTTTATTCAATAAAAAAAGAAGACTAATTAGTCTTCTAATCTGTCAGATAAATTTTGTAAGAAGTCAGATAAGTTCTTCTTTAAATCTTTAACAGTTTTTTCTACTTTAGGTTCAGCTTTTTCTTTAGCTAATGCTAATAATTCATCAGCTTTTTCTTTAATTTCTTGTCCTTTTTTATTGGCAATCTTTTTAGCTTTTTCTAAGTCCATATCTTGAACTTGTTCTTTTAAGTTATAGAATTCATCTACTAATTTGTCTTTTACTTCATTTAAATCAACATTTTTAGCTTTATCGATTAATTCAGCACCTTTTTTCTTAAGTATCTTTCTATTTTCTTCACCAGTGTTTGGTGATACTAGTAGTCCAATTCCTAAACCAATTCCTACACCTAATAATAGATCTCCTAATCCTCTTCTTGACATATTATTAATCCTCCTCTTCTTCCTTTAATATATCATCAAGTTCGTCTTCCTCATCTCGAACTTTTTTCCTCTTACTTTTCTTTGTTTTAAATAATTTATCTATTAAATTATCAAATAATGAGTAAGTCTTTTCAGCAATAAGTGAAACTTTATTATTGAATAAAGTAACTATACTAAAGAAACCATTTAATGTATCTAGTTTTCTTTGAGCATCATCAACTAAAGCATTAATTTTATCCATAGCTTTAATAGCTTTTATACCTAAGATAATACATACTACTAAAAATACTACTAATAAAATATCAACTAAAATTGGTAAAACTGTTTGTAATACTTCCATATCTATTCTCCTTCATCGTCTTTGTTATACATTGAATCAATTAAATTAAATAAATCAGTTTCAATTGTATCATCAAGTTCTTGTCTTGGAGCTTCATCTTCTTCATCCATTGGATTATCAATTAATGTATCAATGCTAACTGAAGGAGCTTCCAATTCCTCTTCAACTTCAGGTTCTTCATAGTATGGTTTTTCTTCTACAGGAGGAGTGATTGGATCTTCTTCAATTGGAATATCTTCTTCAACTACTTCTGGTTCTTCATATTTTATTTCTGGTTCTACTGTATTAAATTCTTCAGTATCTTCCATTTCTTCTTCTACTGTTTTAACTGCTCTTTTAGGAATTTCTTCTTCAATTATATTTTGAATTGAATCAAAATATTCATCTTCTTTTTTAGGTTCTTCCTTTTTAGGTTCTTCCTTTTTAATAACAACTTCTTCAATTATTGTTTCTTGATTACCATATAATCTTTTCTTTTGAGCATCTAAATTAGAATTATCTTTATTCTTTTCAATTACTGAATCTGGAGTATAATTCTTATCTAAAATACCATATACTGGAGAAATAACTGGTGTAACAACAAATGGTTTCTTACCAGGTGTTGCTTCAGTTTTATCTCTTACTATAGCAGCATAATCTTTATGTTCTAATTCTCCATGTCTTACTTCTGATTCATTTCTAAGAATAGCTTTATAATCTCTTCTTAAACCATATTTATCAGTTTGAACAAATGGTTGTTCTTTCTTAACAATATGTTCTTCCATCTTTGGAGTATCAAAGTCTGAACCAAAGTCATATTTATGTTCAACTTCTCTTTCTTCAACTCTTACTGGAATTTCTCTTTCATGTTGAATAGCAGCTTCTATCTTAGATTCAACATTTTCTTTTTCAATATATGGTTTAGTATCTTCATATCTACTTATTTGTCTAGGAATATCTTCCTTCTTTTCATATTCTTCAGTACCATATCTTGCAGTTCTAGAAACAGGTCTTTCTTCTTCAGTTTTAGGTTCATATTTAACCTCTTTGATTACATCCTCATCTTTTTGAGCATTGTGATCAATAAAACCTGATTCACTTCTAAAATTTTTCTTTGGAGTTCTTTCAGGTAATTCTTCACCTGTAGGTACTTCTTCTATTTCTTCATCAAATAGTATTTTCTTAAACTTATCAAATACTCCCATGCTTTTCATCCTCTCTTATTTGATCCATGAATTGTCATATTTAGTAGCTTCATCTTCTTCAATATAAGTATCATCTACTTCTAAGACATTTTGTTTATCTTTTGAATCAAATATATCTACTGTTTCATCTATTGAAGTTAATATACCTTCTTCTAGTAATGTTTCTATAACATCATCATTATATTGCATTGATGTTACTATTATAAGTGCATTTGCTAATGTCTTATTTAAATTATCTTTATCTGTTATTACTTCTATATATGCATAATTAAATTCTATTTTAACTAAGAATTTATCATCTGCATTTTCATAGATATTAATAACACCTTTTTTATCATCTTTTTCTATCAATTTACTAAAATATACACCTGTAGATTCTTTATATTCAAAATCCACTTTATTATGATAACTAATTAAATCTACATATAAATAATAATCACATTTTTTAGATTTTATTATTTCATTATTGTTATCTGTAGTTTTAGATATCAATGTTTTAGGTAAATAATATTTATAACCTTTACCTACATGGTTATATAAATTAGTATACTTTGTACCCATTGTTTCATTAATTATAGTATCAACACTAACATCTTGTATTGCAACACATCCAGTTAATAAAACAAGTGTAACTAATAAAACTAGAATTTTCTTCATAGTTCACCTACTTTTTTACTACTACAATTATATCAAACTTTAGTCCAAAATTAAACATAATTCATAAACATATGAACCTATTTAAATTATAACATGTAATAAAAAAAGATTAACTACTTTTTAGAGTACTTTACAGCATCTAGATAGTTAATCTTAAAGCCTTTAGCTTTGAACTTTTTCTCGTATTCTGTTTCAACATTTTCTATATCTTCATTTTCTAAATCTAAGCTACATCTTTCTATTGTATAACCATATTTAGATAATGATTCTATAGATGATGCAAATAATAATATATTATCTGTTTTTTGTATTATATGAGGATCTCCTTTAAAGACACTATCATATAATTTTAAGAATACTTCACTTGTTAATCTTCTTTTAGCATGTTTATTCTTTGGCCATGGATCTGAAAAATTTAAATATATTGTATCTATTTCATGATCAAATACATCACATATATTTAAAGCATCCATGTGTAATAATTTTAAATTTTTGTAATCAGTGTCTTCTAATTTTTGAACACCTCTTACCATGACTGATTCATATTTTTCTATACCAATAAAATTGATATTTGGATATTTTTCAGCCATACCTACAACATAATCACCTTTACCCATACCTATTTCTACATGTATAGGATTATTGTTATCAAATAATGTATTAAATTTACCTTTATATTCTGTTGGATTTAATACTATATATTTTGATGATTCTACTATTTCTAGTGCATCTTTTACTCTTCTTAATCTCATAAAACCCCTACTTCAATTTTATTTTTCCAAATGTTACTTTAGATATCATTTTATTAATCATTGCTTTACCAAATACTTGATCTATAATACCAAGTTTATAAGCTAAACCTATATATACTGGAGCTCCTATTATAACATCAATTATGATATAAATGAATGCATCTATTTTACTAAATTCATTAAATGGTAAATAATAATTTACTAAGTATAATACCATATACATTAATACTGCAGGTATTAATGATTTTCCTACTACTTTAAATGTAGATCCAAATTTAACTTTATCTTCTTTTATTAAGCATATAATACCAATTAGTATACTTAAACTAAATCCTACTATAGATGCACATATACTACCCATGAAACCATTTAATCCTAAATAATTAAGTAATAACATGATTGGTACATCTAATAATGCATTAGTTAAGAATCCTATACCTGATACTAAATATACTTGTTTATTTCTATTTAAACTTTGTAATATAGTTGAAATAACCATATATACATTTGCAAGTAATGCAGAGAATACTGCTAAACTTAATATCATTGAACCATATACATTATCATTATAGAAGATAGTCCATACTGGTTTAGATAAAACAGATAAACCTACTGCAAGTGGTAAACTAACTGAGAACACCATACTTATAGATTGATTTATTCTTCTTTCCACTTCTTCTTTATTACCTTTAGTTTTTGCAGATACTATAGTTGGAATAATACTTATAGTCATTCCCATTGCTATAGAATTTATAATCATACATATTTTTGGAGACCATGTACTTATAGAACTTGCTATAAACTCAACATCTTTTGTTGAATAACTCATATGTTCTAATGTTCTTAATACTAATATTTGATCTGTAAAATTATATAAATCTGTTACTAAATTAATAATAATAAATGGAATAGCATACATAATAATCTTTTTAGCTATTTCTCTATTAGATATTTGTATTTCTTTAACTGTTTTATCATTTTCAAATGCTTCTTTGTTTTTATGCATTATTGATCTTAAATAAATATATGCACATAAACCACCAAAGAAAGCACCTGATACTGCTATACCAACAGCTACTTTTAATGTTCCTTTAAATACATTTAATACTAAATATGAACCTAATAATATTACAAGTATTCTTACTACTTGTTCAATTAGTTGTGACATACTAGATTTACTAACAAATTTATGTCCTTGTAAATAACCTTTTGTAATACTTAAGAAAGGTATTACTAATACAGATGGAGATACACATCTAATAACAAATGCAATATCTTCATATGTATTACCACCTTGTAAATTACCAATTATAAATCTACCTATTTCTTCAGCAAATATGAATAATATTAAGAATGCTATTACAGATACAAATGTAATAATATTTCTTGCTATCTTATATGCTCTTTTTTTAGCAGATTCATATTCAAGTGTATTGTATTCACTGATAATCTTACTTACTGCATTTGGTAATCCAGCAGATGATATACTTAAAAATATTAAATATATGTTATAAGCATATGAATATAAGGCTCCACCTTCAGTACCTACAATTTTATAAAAAGGTATTACATATAGCATACCTATAAGTTTAACAATTACAATTATAAAGGTTGCTATTACAGTACCCTCAACAAAACTATTTTTCTTCATGAGAAAACACCTCATCTAACAACGTTATTATAATATATAGAGAAGAATTCTACAAATAAATTGGACAAATAAAAAAGGAACTTTACGTTCCTTATTTTATTTATTTTATTCGTATGAAGTAGAATCTCCACTATCAGTTTTACATGATTTTCCACCTGGGTGAAGTAAACATGCTTTACAATTTTCAAAATCGTCTTTGTTATTAGAATAATCACTAATAGCATTGAAGATAGTAAGAATTAATGTTGGTAAGAAGAAGATAACAATACCTGCAACTACTCTTCTTAATAAAGAAATAGCACTCTTCTTAATTAAATCATCTTTAGATCCTACTACTGCTTTACCAAAGTCTAATAAACCGAAAGCAACGATTAAAATTGGGATAGCGATTTTTACGATTGTAATAATGTATCCAACAAATTGTAATAATCCGGCAGATCCATTACAGAAAACGCCCATGTCAAATTCATCTGCTAATAACATATCATATACCTCTTTTCTTATATTTATTATAATTTATACTTTTTATATTTGCAACACTAATTTACAGTGTTTACATATTATTGGTTGTTAATATTGTCAACAATATTATAGCCTAATTTACGTAAGAAATTATTTATTTCAATACTATTCTCATTACGGTCATTTAAAGGCGGTATATTGTCGAATACTGTCAACTTAGTTTCGTATTCAAAATCAGGTAATTCTTGATTATTTACAAAACTCATATTTAATACTACATTTGCATCTTTTAATTCAACTAATGTATTTGCATTCTTCTTTAATGCCTTAGTAAGTCTTATGAATGATGGTTCTATTAAATATAATACTTTATCACAGTATTTATCTGCTTCGCCGAAATCATTTAAATCAAAGATAACAGCGTTAGCATCTTCCATCTTTCTTAATTCTCTTTCAATATCATTTCTATTCATACATGCTACTAAATTTGGATCTCTATAATACATTAAGTCTTGTTTAAACATTTCAATACCATAAGCTTTTATACCATGACTATTTAATTGTCTAACCATCATTCTAACTAATGTAGATGATCCTGCATGTTGAGTAACATTTTGTAATCCAATTATCATTCTATTACTGAATATTCTAGGTGCTCCACCTTGAGAACCCATTTCTTCAGTTTGAGTTTGTGGTTGTCCATTAAACTCTGGTTGAACATTGTTAACATTGTTCATTGGTTGTGTTGGATTAATTGCTCCTCCATTATTATTACTAGGCACTTCTTGCGATACATTATTATTTAGTAAGTGTTGAACATTTTCAAATGTATTAGGATTATTATATAAGAAATTAATACCTTCAAAATTTCTAGTAAAATTATAGAAACCATTGTTAATAAGATTTGCTAAATATTCATTACTATTAACAACTGGATTATTATTTAATAAAAGAATAACTCTTGATGGATCAACTGATTGTGCTAATTGTGCAATCACTTGTGGATTTTCATAATCTTTAATAGATGTAATATCAATTATCATTTTGTTAAAATATAAATTAACAAATTTTGATAATAATTCGTTTAAATCGTATTGACCATCTATTCTTTTGATTATATCTATTTCTAGTCTATCAATAATTGCTTTATTCTCATTTGATGTTACAACATTCATATTATAATCCCTTTCTATCTTTTACCAAACGCTCATATCTTTAGGATAGTATATATTTTTTGTTTCTCCAGTTAAGAAGAAAATACTATTTAAATCAACGAATCCTAAACTTAGACCATAAAAAACAGTGACCTTATAGTAAGCACTAGAATAATCTCCTACACCTGCTGCTTTGGTCACTCTTTCTACGCAAAAATTAAATCTAGTATTTGAATCATTCTTTCTAATATTAGATCCATCTACACCATAATATTGTGAACTGCTTACAAATCCTGTTGCTTGATTACATTTTCCTTTTGTATTGTAACCAATTTTGCTTAAATACTCTCTTATTTCTTTCATTTCTTGAGTATTATTTGTATCAAAGCCTTCATATTTTTCTACGCGTTCAACAATTGCATCTTTAACTTTAAATGCCTTTGAATAATTAACGGAGAAAGCAAGGTATGCTGTAAATAAAGCTATTAAAGCAACTGTAATACTTAATAGCCAGGCTCCACCTATTGCTTCTCTCATTTAAATCACCTTAACTATACACTTTGGTTAGGACATTGAATAGTTTGAGTTGAGTTAGATTCATCAAGATAAATACAATTAACTAGTGGATCTGTAGCATTAGCTGCTTTACAATTGTACGCTTCAGAACAGTGAGCACTTCTTGTAATATTTTTCTTAATTGTAGGCCATACTAATTGAGTAAAAACTACTCCAATTGCTGCTATTGCTACTACTGCAATAGCTGTCATACTTAATTCGCCTGTTGCATCTTTCATATAAATTATTCCTCCTCTATTTTATAAATAAATTATATCATTATATTTTTTTATATTCAATATTATTCATTGTGATTTACTCAATTTACATTATTATTCAAATTCATAATGAGTATCATTAGGATAATTAATTACACCTGTTTCACCAGTTACTCTATAACTAAATACATTACCTAAAATTGGAAAATTGAATCCAAATACTGTAGTTACATTATAGAAGACCTTTTTCATCGAATCAGATCCAGATCCCTTTACAACTTCATATTTGTAAATACATATATATGCTTGTGTTGCATTTTTAGTAAAATTCGAATGAATATTACCTGTTGTTTTATAACTAGTTAATCCCCAATAATCTGGATAAGGACTACCATCATATGAACCACCTCTATAATAAGTTGTTGTGTCATATCCTTCATTACATTTTACTTGGCTAGTATATTTTCCTGCTCTCATTCTACCAACTATTAATTTAGCTGATTCATCATTCAATCCATTATATTGTTCAATATATAATGCTATGTCATCTTTCAATTGATAAGCTTTTGAATAATCAATTGTTATAGTTACATACGCAATAATAAACATCATTAATATAATAGAAATGGAAAATAACCATGCTCCACCTATTGATTGTCTCATAAACATCTACCCTTTTATAATTATATTATACTAATAAATTAGATTATTTTATAAATAAAAAAGAGATGTTTACACATCTCTATTCATACTTGTAAAGTCCATTTGATTTATTAATATATCTATATAAGAAATATCCAGCAACTCCAAGTGCTATTAATAATACTAAGATTATTACAATATATTTTCCAACACTTGAATTCTTTTTAATCTTAATAGTATAAGTACAAATATCTCCAGATGGAGATTCAACTTCAATTACTATTTTAGATTTATTTTTTAACTTTTCATTTCCATTTACTTGAACAATTTGTCCATCATATTGTTTAACTGTTTCAATATCTAAGTTATTAACATCTTTTCCTAATGTTAAACTATAATCAAATGTATTCTTTTCATAACTAATAGCATAATCTTTAACATAGATATTTGCTAAAGTACAATCTGTTTCACTTGGTTTATATTTTTCAGCAATAAGTTTAACAACTTTTGTTGTTACACCATCTTCTGCTGTTACTGTAATAGTGATTTCTTCTTGTGCTTTTTCATCATCAAATCCTGAATTACCTTCTACTTTGTATGATGCTTTTTCATCTTCTAATTCTACATCAATATTAACTCCATCACTGCCATATGAAATTTTAAATTTATATTCATCTTTACTTGATTTATAACCAATACTCTTCTTGTTAACAGAAATAGATTTAATGTTAACATTATTTGATTTAGGAGCCTCAGTTATAGGTTCAGTAACTATTTCAGTTGTAGGTTCTGTTGTTGGAGCCTCAGTTGGTTTTTGAGTCTTCTTTGTTTTTTTAGTACCACCACCTGTAGGTTTAGTTCTTTGTGTTGGAGCTTGTGTTGGAGCTTCAGTTACAGGTTCTGGTGTTGTTGTAGTTTTTCTTGGTGGACATGTAATATTAGTTGTTACAATACAATAATATTGTCTACCGCTTATACAAGCATTATTACTATGGCATTCATTACTTACTTGATTAATTGCTGTTGGTGTTTGACCATCATCACATTTAACTCTTGTTTTATCTTGTGAAGGATCTACTGAACCTGAATACAAACCTAATTTGTTATATTTAGTTCCTCCTGCACATTGATAAACATATAATGATTTATATGATTTTGTAGTTCCTGCTTCTACCCATCTATCTTTGTCATATGTTAATCCACTTGTAGATGAATAGAATTCAGCGTTTACAGGTTGAGTCATTAATAAACCAATAAATAATACCATGAATACTCTTAATATTTTTTTCATGTTTCCACCTACTATCTCATTCTATATTTATTATAATTTAATAATATAGACATTTCAAGGGAGTTTACACTCTTCTATTTTCACTTTCCAGTTCCATATCTTCAGTTAATTGATTAATTCTTTGAATTATTCTTTGAGCTTTAACTGTATCTTTAAATCCATCTGTATATGATAAATGTTCAGATAGTTCTTCTTTATTTAAATTAGAAGTAATGAAAGTTGGTAATCCTTCTTCCATTCTATAATTTAAAATAGTACTTAATATTTCATCTCTATTCCATCCAGTTACATGTTCTGCTCCTAGATCATCTATTAATAAAATATCGCATGCTTTAAATAAATTCATTTTTTCATCAAAGTCTGATGAAAAAGATTCTTTTAAACTTCTTAACATTTCAGGATAATACATTATTACTGTTTTAATACCTTCTTTAGCTAATTCATTTAATAATGCTGCTAATATATATGTTTTACCTGATCCAAATGAACCATGTAAATATAATCCTTTTATATGTTTATCATTTTGATATTTTTTATAAAAATCTTTTGTCCATTTTATTAATGGAACTCTTTTCTTATCAGTTAAATCTATATCAGCCATACTTGCTACTCTAATTTGATATGGTTCTTCAAATGATACTGATGTATTTTCTAATTTAGCATTGTATTCTTTTTGATATTTACAAGCTACTGAATTGAATACTAACATATTATTTTGAATACTTGGATAGTATACAGCACCTTGTCTTCTATTCTTACATTCTTCTAAACATTTACATTTAGAACAATTCTTTAATTCACATACAGAATCTTGTAATTTAGAAGTATATTTCATTGCTATTTCATCTTTTACTTTTAATCTATTTACTAACTTCTTAAAATCAGGATCTTTAGAAGCGTTAATGTAAGATTCAACTAATGCTTGTTTATTGTATTTAAATTCTACTGAGTCACTTGCTTTTGGCATTACTTAAACATCTCCATTTCTTTTTCTAATTCTCTTAATTCTTCTTCAGTCATTGCTTCTGATTTAATTTCTTTATTCATCCAATCAGGAACAATCATTTCTTTTACTCTAGAAGTTGTTTTAGTTTTTGGCATTTCTTGTTTCTTATAATTTTTCTTTAATACTTCAATTGCATCTGGTACTGTTTTAATACCTTTTCTTTTCCATGTAGATGCAATTGCTTCTAAGTAGTTTTGATTTAATTTACCATCATTAACACGAATAGCATAATCAATTAAAACATTAATAACTCCAGGAGGAAGTTCATAATTGATTGCTAATAATTCTAGAATCTTTAATTCTCTTTGTGATGGTTTAGCACCTTTATTCTTACATCTTAAGAAATCATATGGTTTAGTACTTTCAAATACTGTAATCATCTTACCTAAATCAGAAGTATCACCTTTAGGTGATCTTAAATGTTCAGGTTGAGTTCTATATACTATAGTTGGTAAAGAACCATTTGTATTAAATTCATAATTCTTTCTAACAACTTGTATTAATTTTTCTTTATCTATTAAACCTATATCAGATATACTCATTCTAATTAAATCAGACATTTTCATAGTATCAACATTATATACAAAAGCTAATTGATTAATAAGTTCTTTTACTTTTTTATTAAATGTCTTTTCATTTATTAATCCTTTTGGTAATGATTCTATAATAAAATCAAAATCAATAGATTCAGCTATATTAATATTATTTTTAGTTCTTTTTCTTATATCTTCATTTTCTTTTTCATATGGTGTAACACTTTTAAATGTTTCATTCATAGTTGAAGTTATTTCTTCATAATCTTTTTTATTTATAACTATCTTTTTATAATATTCATTTAAATATTTATATTCTATTTCACCAACATTATTTAATAATATAGTTGTTAACACTGGATGATTAAAGAATTCATATGCACTTAAAGGTGAATATAATTCATATAAATATTCATTGTTATTATCTGTTTTCTTTAAATATGTTTTAAGTAAACCAACTGCTTCTAAAGCATGTCTAGATATTTCTATTTCATTAAGTGGTTTCTTTAAAGTAACCATTAAATGATGATGATTTAAATCTCTTGAAATTAATTCACCTTTTTCTAAATCTTGCCATAAAGTTAAAAATAAACTTACTGCAGTTGATCCTATAATAGGTTCATATAAACTAATAAGAACTTGTTTATCAACTTCAGTTAAAACAGATTGATTAATTACTGTATAAATATCAGCTTGTAAAAGACTATTCTTCATATGAACCCTCCATGTATTATTATATATTATTTTAATTATTAGAAACAACAAAAAAACATAATTTGTTGATAACTTGTTAACAAAAAAGAAGACTACTTTTTCTTAGTCTCCTTTTTATCTTCTTTTTTATTAGTTTTTTTCTTTGTATCTATACTTTGTTCTATTTCTTCATCTGTAGGAAATTCAAAATATAAACCAAAGTCAGCTAATTCTTTATTTATTTCTTCTTCTACTGATCTTTTATCAACTTTAACTTTTAAACCCATCTTATACCTCTTGGATAACAGCAATTATCATTGGTTTAGTTTCAGTTTCAGAATAGAAATATTTAGATAATTGTTCTCTTACTTCATTTTTAATTTGATTATAATCTACATATTTAGGTGTAGTATTCTTTTCAATTATTTCAGTAGAAATTCTTTTTATTTCTTTAATCATTTCCATTGAATCTTTTACATAGATAAATCCTCTTGTTGTTACTTCAGGTTCTGCAAGTAATTTCTTAGTTTCTTTATCTACTGTAGCAGACATTAAAAGAATACCATTTTCTCCTAACATTTCACGGTCTTTTATAACAAGTTCACCGATATCTTCTGATGATTTTCCATCTATTAAAATATCATCTATTTTAATATGTTCAAATTTATCTTTTAATAATTTACCATTTTCAAATTCTACTACATCACCATTTTGTTTTAAGATAATGTTTTCATTAGGAATACCTAAGTTAGATGCTAAATTTGCTGAATTAACCATTAATCTATATTCACCTTTAACTGGCATATAATATTTTGGTTTAATTAAATTTAACATAATCATAATATCTTCTTGAGATGCATGATGTAAGATTGTTTTATCTTTTGGTACAGTTAAACTATATGCTCCTAGTTTAGCTATATCATCTTGAATTTTAACTAATATTTTTTCACATGAATCATATGATGGTTCTGCAAATAAAACTGTATCTGTTGGTCTAATAGTAATAAATTTATCTGAACCATTTACTATCTTAGCAATAGATTGATATGGTTTAGCACGATCATCACATACTAATAGTATTGATTTATCAGATTCTAAATCAGATAAATCTCCTATTAAACTTTTTTCAACATTTAAATATCCTTCTTCTATAGCCATGTTAACAATATTTTGTAATTTCTTACCCATGATAACAATTTTTCTATGCATGTTTTTAGAAGCATCAAATATTTCTTGAATTGTATGTAAGTGTACAGGTAATGTTGAAATAATCATTCTTCCTTCAGCATGATTAATTGAATCTTTAATCCATCCAGTTAATCTATGTTTAGGAGATGTATGTCCAGGTATTTCTGAAAAACTTGATTCTGATAATAAACATAAAACACCTTGTTTTCCAACATATGCAATTTTACCTAAATCCATTTCATATGGACCTGACATAGTTGGATCAATTAAGAAGTCTCCTGTATAACAAATTGCTCCATCACTTGTATTAATTACATACATTAATGCATCAGGTACAGAATGTGAAACATTTATTGGGAAAATAGAAATATTATCGAATGTTAATTTCTTATTAGCCTTTATTTCTATAACATTTTTTGAATTAACACCTTCAAGTGATAAATAGTTTTTAGTGTATTTAGCACAGAAAATTTTGATATCAGGTATCTCTTTTAATAAATCAGATACACCACCCATATTTTCTAAATGTGCATGTGATAAGAATACACCAACTATTCTATCTTTATTTTCTTTTAAATAATTATAATTAGGAATTATATAATCAATTCCATACATTCTATCTGTTGCATATTTTAAACCACAGTCTAAAACAAATATCTTTTCGTCTACTTCTACTACGTATGTGTTCTTACCACTTTCGTTAAGACCACCCATAGCAAATATTTTAATTTTACTCATTTAAAATCATTCCGTTTCTATAAAATAATAATTGAAACAAAGGCAACTTGATAAAAGAATTATAGCACTTATTGTATATATTTGCAATTAATTATAAAAAAAGACACTTAGTTAAGTGTCTAATTTTATATAAGTGTTAATATGTATATTTTAACTATTAAAGCTATAAATGCTAAACATGAAATTATAAATAATGGCCATACTATTAACTTACAATTTAATATTCTAAATTTCTTATTTATAAAATAGAATAATATAGTTATTAGTAAAGTTACTAATGAAATCTTAGCTCCTAATTTAAACCATTTTTGATTATAAGAAACTTCAATAACATTTTTTCCTTCTTTAACTTCTATTTCTAACATATTATATAAATTACATTTATAATCTACTACTTCACCATTTACTTTAATAATATAATTATCATCATAGTTAATTGGTAATAATACTTTTGTATCTTGAGTAGCATTGTAAGTATATTTCTTTGTGTCTCCATTTATTTCTACAGATACATCATTTTTATTATTAGCTTCTACAAATTTAATATATTCTTCTTTATCAAATGAATATAATTTAATATTTGTAATATCTACATTTATAAATATATCATATTTGAATTTATCTAAACTATTAAAGATATATGTTATTTTTCCATCTTTAAAATTTAAAGATTGTATTTTAATATTATCATTAGCAATTTTATAACTA
>CAMOID010000011.1 GCA_946615975.1 uncultured Caryophanales bacterium | reverse complement strand
TATATTCTTTTGAATAATTAATTTTAAATCTTATATGAGATAATTCAATATATTTTCTATATGTTTTCTTTAAATAATCTATAGATTTATAAATTACTCTTAAATCATTATTTTTTTCAAATACAACTATTTGTACATTCTTCTTTTTATATTTAAATAAGAATCCTACAACAGTAGCTAATATCTCATTAGAATAATTAATAATTCTTATTTGCTTAACATTATTATTAATAGCTATAAAGTCTTCAAATTCAGATAACTCATAATCATCTAATTCTTTATCTATAATTACAACTTTTTTAAAGTAAATATCTGAATAACTTTGTAAGTAGTTTTCTTTCATGAAATTACTATTATATTTATATTTATGTCTTGTAACTACTTTAATCTTTTTATTAATATCTAATCTTTCAATATAATATGGAGGCATTTCATAACATTCAACTTTTTTAATGTATTGATTATCTGCCAGTTTCATGAATACATCTAAAGATAATTTAGTATCATCTTTAAATATTACTTTATTTATATGTTCCCATGTATTAACTAAATCTAATACTAAACTTTCAGTTTCTTTATCATTTATAACACATGTATTTATATCTTTCTTTATAATAATGACATTTAAGAAATTAGATACAAGTTCAAAGTTTTCTACAATATAATCATTAGAAAACTTCAAATCTTTTACTTGAATAACATTAGTATTATTTAAACTTTTATAATCTACATCACGTTTAATTTTATTTATAGTTATAATATCTTTAGATATTTTAAATTCTAAGTTGTAACTCATATACTAATCCCTTCCTATTGTAATAATTTTATCATAATATCAAAAATATTACTATTGATTTACTTAAAATTATTGATAATAATTATCACTTTGTTTTATAATGAATATATACGATTGGGGGAGTTCGGGATGTACAACGAGGTATACAGCAATTTAATGAATGCGTTTGATCGAGATCGTCTGTCCATAACCGAGCTTAAAGCTATCTTTAAAGTCGAACATTTTTCTGAATTATTCGACATTATAATTGAATATTTTGATGAGAATATAGAAGATATAGTATTAGATAAGGAATTTGTCGCTAAATACCATTTATTTCTATATAATGTTACAGATCATGAGAAAAAAGAAGGACATCTATTTAAATTAAAAGAAGTTATTAATTCTCATAGAAGAGCTATAAAGAAAAGTATAAAAGTTTATACAAAAGAAAATAAACCTAAAGATGTAATATTCACTGGTTTAAATCAATTTGCAAATCTTTTAAACGTAAATGATCAACATTTATATCCTAGATTAGTAGAATTAAATGAGAAAGAAGATTACTTAGTTATTAGATTCTTAGTAGACACTATTAAAAATCCAGATTACTTATTTAGAATATTTCAATTACATCCAGACTATGTAAATATTAAAAATCAAGAAGGACATCATTTATTCTATTTGATTGTTGAATATTATTTATCATCATTAAGAGAAATGTCTGAAGAAGATATTAAATATTATAAGAGAATATTCTTAATGTTATTAGAATCAGATAACTTTGAATTAACTAATGCTGAATTAAATGAAATATTAAAATTATGTGATCAAAATGAATTAGGAAAAGATCATACATTCTTTAAAGATATAGATTTTTTAAGAGATTCTATTAAGAATAGATATAAAATTATAAATACAGGTTATAGAGAAACTGCAAAAGATCATGTAAATAAACAAATAAAAGTACCACAAATAATAGTACCTAAAATTGAAGATAGAACAGATCTTACAAATCTATTTACTATATCTATAGATTCATCTAGAAGTAGCGATGTATCTAAAATGTTATTTGATGATGCATTTAGTATGAATGTAAATTCAATGGGTAATTATATATTATATGTGCATATACCAGATGTAGATTGTTATATACCTAGAAAAGGTGAAATAGAAGATTTCATGCGTGGTTTAGGTGAATCTGTATATGCTAAAGACATGGTAACACCTTTATTAAGTTATAGTATTGCTAGTAAATGTTCATTAGAACATGGTAAAGTAAAACCATCATTAACATATATGATTAAAATAGATCCCAAAGGAAATGTTAAAGATATAGCATTCTTCAAGAGTTTAGTAAATGTTAATTATAATATGTCATGTGCACAAGCTAATACATTTATGATTAATAATTCAGATGAACGATTAAATATCTTAAATCCAATGTATGAACTTGCAGCTAAACTAAGAAGAAAAAGAGGAGAAAGAATTGGTAATAGAACTAAATCATATGTTATCATGGATGAATTTAATATCATTGCAGATTTAGCTGTAGCTGCTTATTTCAATGATCAAAATATTATATTCCCATATAAGAATTATAAAGGAAAGAAATCACCAGTATCTCAAATAAATATAGATCAAACAGAACAATTTATAAGAGTTAATAATATATCTGAAGAAGGTAGAGAATTAATTAATACAATCTTTGATATTAATAATAGAGTTTTCTATGATACTGTAAATCATGGAAATACTGCATATAAAGGAAAACCTGTAGGAAATGTAGGAAATCCTATGAGAGAATATATTTCTCTAGAAACAGATAGATTGATTAAAGATTTAATTATTGATAAAATAGGAAATGAAGATGCTTGGAGAGAGAAAATAGAAAGGGATTGTATTGAATATACAGAAACAAGTGCAAAGATAAAAGAGTTATATTCAATGAATAAAAGGTGATATAAGTGAGAGTATTAGGTATATTTGTTATTTTATTAGTTTTTGGTGGAGCAATGTTTATATTATTAAAAAACTATAACAATAACATGTCTATGGAAGACGACGATGAAAAAAGAAAAGAAGAAGAGCAAAAATTAAAAGCTTTACCTCCTAGATTACATATTAAACCTGCTGACTTAGTAAAGATAGTAGACCAAGAAATGACTTTAGGAAGACAAGTTGATTTTACTTTCTTCTATAATTTTAAAGAACATCATTTAAAAGTAGTATTAGATACTACTAATAATAAATTATTATATATGATGGATAATAATTCATTTGGTTCAGTTAATGATATGGTTAACAGATGTTTAGTAGATGGAACTAGATTCTTTTCAATCTATGATCCACTTTCAGTAACTAACTTAGCTTATCCAAATGAACCACATTATTCTTTTGTTGGTGATGAAAGATTTGCCAAATATATCATATATGGAGATAACAAAGATTATAAAAAACATGTAGAAAAAGAAGAATGGGAATAGTTTATTGACAAACACCATTTAAAGTGATAAATTACTCATATGTAAATGCAATGAAGAAAGACGAGATTATTAATTAATTCTTCAAAGAGAGTTCACGTTGCTGCGAGTGAATAAGATAGATTAATAGTTACTACTTTCTAAGTGGATGAAAACATCCCGGGTAATTCCGTTAAAGATGATTGAGTTAAATAAAGGATGGTACCGTGCTTATGCACTTCTTTGGTATCATCCTTTTTTTATTTAGAAAGAAGAGGGTTTTATGTCGAACGAAGAAGATTTTATGTCTATGTTAGATGACTACATGGATGAAGAAGAAATTCAACAAATTGTTGAAGAGGATGAAAAAGAAGAAAGAAAGCAAAAGAGAAATAGTCATTCAACGGAATCTAAGTTCCCTGAAACAATTGCCATTTCTATAAAAGACTATGTAGAAAACTATTTAGGAATTGCTACTATTCCAAGTGTAGAAATAGTTGAAAGAACCAAATATAGAAAAGGTAAAAAAGTTTCAACTAAAAAAACTACTCGAGTTAACTATGATACTTTATGGCATCATGGATTAAAAGAAATTGGATCACCATTAGTTATTGGTGTTGACAATGAATATGCTAATAAAAATCCAGATAAAGTATATGGAGGAGAATTATTATTAGTAATAGATGCAAAAGGTAATCGAGGAACGTATGTTAACCCAGCATTCATTAGACAATTAATAGAATCTGAAGATATAGAACTTGAATTAAAAAAATTAAGAAAAACAGGGGTTAAACAACTAGAAGACTTAGAAGAATACATTAGAACATGTCTTGATTTACAAATCAAATATGATTCTACTGTAGATCAAAATAAAAAAACATTAGCTGTTTTAAGAGAAACACATAAAATGGATAAATATAAGGAATTAAAGAAGGAGATAAAACATGATTAATTTTAAAGAAGATGAAAAATTATATAATTTAAACCATTCATGTGCACACATGATGGCTCAAGCTATCAAACACATATGGCCAGAAGCAAAATTCTGGGTAGGACCTGTAATTGAAACTGGTTTCTATTATGATGTTGATCTTGGAGATAAAGTTATAACTGAAGAAGATATTCCAGTTATTGAAAAAGAAATGAAAAAACTTGCTAAAGATGGCAAGAGAATTGTTAGACATGAAATATCAAAAGCAGAAGCTTTAGAAATGTTTAAAGATGATCCATATAAGATTGATTTAATTGAAAGAATGGATGAAAAAGAAACAGTTATTTCATGTTATTCACAAGGTGACTTCACAGACCTTTGTAGAGGTGGACATGTAGATACATTAAAAGAATGTAAGAACTTCAAATTAATAAAGTTCTCAGGTGCTTATTGGAAAGGTGATACTAACAATAAAGTATTACAAAGAATCTATGGTGTATGTTTACCAACTGAAGAAGAATTAAATGCATACTTACAAGAATTAGAAGAAGCTAAAGAAAGAGACCATAGAAAGATTGGTAAAGATTTAGGAATATATATGATTTCTGAATTAGTAGGTAAAGGATTACCTATGTATTTACCAAATGGTTTCACTTTATGGAATCTATTAGAAACTTATATAAGAGATAAAGAAATTAAACGTGGATACTTACATGTACAAACTCCACCATTAGGAAATGTTAATTTATATAAGACAAGTGGACACTTAGAACATTACAAAGATGCAATGTTCCCAATCATGCAAGTAGAAGATGAAGAATATGTTCTAAGACCAATGAACTGTCCTCATCATATGGTAATGTATTCTAATGATATTCATTCATATAGAGATTTACCATTAAGAATTGCTGAAATTGCAAGAGATTGTAGATATGAATCATCAGGCTCATTAAAGGGTATTGAAAGAGTTAGAACATTCTGTCAAAATGACTGTCATATTTTCTGTACTCCAGAACAAATTGAAGATGAATTTAAAGGTGTTATTGATTTAATTCTTGAAGTATATAAAGAATTAGGAATTAAGAATTATAGATTTGAACTTAGTTTAAGAGATCCAGAAGATAAAGTTAAATATCATCAAGATGATGAAATGTGGAATAAAGCAGAAGATGCTTTAAGAAAAATCATGAATGATTTAAATATTCCATATGTTGAAAAAATTGGTGAAGCTGCTTTCTATGGACCTAAATGTGATGTACAAGTTCAACCAGCTGTTGGTAATGAAATTACATTATCAACTTGCCAAATAGATTTCTGTTTACCAATGAAGTTTGATTTAAGTTACATTGATAAAGATGGATCTAAGAAATGTCCAGTAGTTCTTCACAGAGCTATACTTGGTTCATTAGATAGAGCTATAGCATTCTATCTAGAAGAAACTAAAGGTAACTTACCATTATGGTTAGCACCTGTTCAAGTTTCAGTATTACCAGTTAACAATGAATATCATTTAGAATATGCAAATGAAATTGTTAATAAATTAAAAGAATTAGGAATAAGAGTTTCTATGAATGCTTCTGATGAAAAACTTTCATACAGAATGAGAGAAGAACAAATTAAAAAGATTCCAATTATGTTAGTATTAGGTAATAATGAAAGAGATGAAAGAACAGTTACTTTAAGACTACATGGTGAAGAACAAAAGAATATGTCATTAGATGAATTCTTAACTTATGTTAAAGAAAAAAATGATTCTAAAGCATTAGATTTATAAGACTAGAAATATCTAGTCTTTTTTTATATAATGTAATTGGTGAGTTATATGAATAAAGAGATATTAAGAACTATAAAGTTTACTTTATTTTCAATATCTGCTGGTGTTATAGAGATATCTTTATATGCATTATTAAATCAATTAATACAAATGCCTTATTGGTTATGTTATTTAATAGCATTAATAGCATCAGTACTATGGAATTTTACATTAAATAGAAATTATACATTTGCATCTGCAAGCAATGTTCCAATTGCAATGATTAAAGTAGCTATGTTCTATTTAGTATTTACTCCAACAAGTACTATACTAGGTAATTATTTAGTTGAAAGTCTCCATTGGAATGGAACAGTAGTAACATTATTAAATATGTTAGCTAACTTTGTATTAGAATATTTATATGATAGATTCTATGTATTTGGAAAATCAATTGATACTAGAAAGAAGGTTTAAAGCCTTCTTTTTTATTGCCATTTAATATACAAAATATATATGTCAAAAGTGATGTAAAAGAGTAGCAATTTTACATATTCAAATTGTATATAAATAGTAAAGAGATATATAATCTTATTATAGGTGAGAAGTATGAAGAAAGGTACTGGTAAAGGAATAATACAATTACTACTAAGCATCGCAGTAATGGTTCTATTTCAATTGTTCTATTTCAAAGTATTATCCATTGCTGGATTACATTTATCTGGAATGGCCTATGAAATAGCAGATCTTATTAGATATGTAGTTGTAACACTTATTGTTGTAATTATATATCACGGTAATATTAGATCTGGTAGAAGTAAATTTAATAAAAACTTCTTAAATAGTTTGATATATGCAATTGCTTGTTTTGTAGTACTAGTATTAATAACAATTGGTATTCATACACTTGTAAATAAATATTCAGGTGTTCATATCGATTATTCATTTACTAATTACTTTGCTAAGACTTTTGAAGTAGGCTTAATATTTAGGATTATTAAAGAAGTCATTATCATACCATTCCTATTATGTATAATATTTCCATTGGGATTTAGTAGCATTATTAAAAATAGTTTTGCAGCATCATTTCTTGCAGGATTAACATATGGCATTATATATGCTATAGGATTACATGTAAGTTTTGAATCAGCAATATTTTTAGCACTAACTCCAGCTTTAGTAGTATTTTCATTAACATACTTATATAAAGCTAATAATAACATTTGGACTGTATATATAACATATGTTTTATATATACTATTTGGTTCTTTTGCAATTAATTATTTAGCAAGGTGAGTATATGAAATTTATTAAAGAAAATAAAGATATTAAAGAATTAATTAAGTTTTTACTTCTAATTACTTTGTTTTTTTACTGTAAATACATAGTATTAACTATATTAAATCTATTTGGCATTGTTTATACACAAGATGATTACTTTTTAGCTTCAGTTATAGATGTAATTCAATCTATAATACTAATAGTAATATTAGTTATAGTACACAGAAAAACATTAAAGGAAGATTTTAAAAAACTAATTAAAAACAAAAATGGATTATTAAAGTTTTTTGGATATATTGTTATAGGTTATATTATATTAATTAATATTGAAATAGTATGTTCTATTATAGAAAGACTTATAGCATTTATATTTAGTATTAATATGGAAATTTCTAATAATCAAGAATTAGTGGAAACAATTATACATTCATCACCAATTATTATGGTGATATCCGCTTGCTTATTGGCTCCATTAGAAGAAGAACTTCTATTTAGAGGATCAATAAGAAAAACTATTAAGAATAAAGGGGTTTTTATAGCTGTAAGTGGACTATTCTTTGGCTTGTTGCATATTACAGGTAATTATATTTTATTAATACTGTTAATAATATCAGCATTTATTATTTCTAAAATAATAAGTAGTAATAATAAAAATAAAATATGGTTATCTGTAATAACAGCAGTCATATCTATTGCTATTTTTATAGTAAGTATGATTATAGTTAAAGGAAGTATAATTACTTATATCTATTCTATAGATCCTAACGAATTATTAAATGGAATTACATATATTAGTTTAGGATGTTACTTTGCTGCTATCTATGCATATACAGATAATATTTATTATACTATCGGTATACATATGATAACTAATACAGTAGCTTCATTATTATTATTGTTAAAATAACAAAAAAGATATATAATAACAACTAAAAAAAGAAGGTGATTATATGAATACAAGTGATATTATATTCATATTAATTATAATTGTTCTTTTAATCTTGGCTGTTATTGTACTACTATTGATTAAACGTGAGGAGAATAAAATTATGTCAGTTGAAGAAAAATCAAAGAAAACAATGTTAGATTTAGATAAAATTACAGCTAATATCGAAAGAGATTATAAACCTTTAAATATAGAATTAACTTCATATGAACAAGAACAAGAAGATAATGCTGTTATATCATATGAAGAATTAAAAAATAAAAGTACAAATGTTACATATGAAGAAGAACCTGATGAAACAGGAGTAAAGAAAATAGATTTTAATAAAACTATAGATTTAGATCATACTCAAAAGATTGATGTTCCACTTCTAAGTAACTATGAAAAGGAAGAAGCTTTCTTAAGAGCATTAAGACAACTTCAAAAAGACTTAGCTAAATAATGAAGAAAGCATTAAAACTAACAAAATATGCTTTTCTATTATTCTTGGTACAAGTATTTTTACTAATATTACCAATTATAATAGATAATATTTCTTATATAACTTATATATCATTTATAATAAATGCTTTTATAAGTTGGTATATAATTAAACAAATAGAAAAAATATATTATAAAAAATATAATAAATGGTCATCTATGTTATATAACATATGTCCATTATTGGATATAACTGTATCTTTATCGATACTATATTATATTTATAAATCAGATAGTATATTATTTTTAATGAAATATTACATACCATTATTTATAGTTATATATATTATTAATTTAATATATGTATTAGTTAATATAAAACATAAATAGATATTTATGTTTTTTTATGTTAAAATACATGCATACGAAAGGGGAATCTTTATATGAAGATATGTATACATACTTTAGGTTGTAAGGTAAATGCTTATGAATCAGAATGTATTGAAGAAACATTTGTTAAAAATGGATATGAAGTTACTCATATAAATGAAGAAGCAGATGTTATAGTAATCAATACATGTACTGTAACTAATCAAGCAGATGCTAAATCAAGAAAGATAATTAGACAAGCAAGAAGAGAAAATGAAAATGCTTGTATTGTTGTATGTGGATGTTCTTCTGAACAACATAAAGATTCTATCTTTGATTTAGGAGCTGATATAGTTTTAGGTTCACATGGTAAAGCAAGTATATATTCTTTAGTAGAAGAATATCATACTAAAAAAGAACCAATTAGTTTATTCTCAGATATGAGAAAAGTAGAATTTGAAGATATGTCTATAACTAAGATGGATGGAAGAACAAGAGGATTTGTAAAAATTGAAGATGGATGCAATAACTTCTGTTCATTCTGTATTATTCCATTTATGAGAGGTAGAGTAAGATCTAAAGATTTTGATACAGCTGTAAATGAAATAAATACTTTAGCCAACAATGGTTATCAAGAAATAGTATTAACTGGTATTCACACAGGTGCATATGGTGAAGATCAAGATAAAGACTTAGTAGATTTAATAAGAGAAATCTCAAAAAATGATAACTTAAAAAGAATAAGAATTTCTTCTATAGAAATAACTGAACTAAAAGATAAATTCATGAAAGAATTTAAAGTAAATAAAAAGATATGTTCTCATTTACATGTGCCAGTTCAATGTCCAAATGATGAAATATTAAAACTAATGAATAGAAAATATACATTAGATGAATATAAAGAAAAAATAAGAGAATTAAGAGAAGCTAGAGAAGATGTTAATATTACAACAGATTTAATAGTAGGTTTCCCAGGTGAAACAGATGAAATATTTAATTCTATGTTAGATGAATGTGATAAAATTGGTTTCTCAAAGATTCATACATTCCCATATTCAATGAGACAAGGAACTAAAGCATCAACTATGAAACAAGTAAAAGATTCAGATAAAAAGGATAGAGTAGATAAGATGCTAAGAATGTCTGATATGTTAGAATCTAAGTATTATCAATCATATATAGGTAAGACATTAGAAGTACTTGTAGAAACAGGAAACTTTGGTTTAACAAGTAATTATATTAAAGTTAAATTAGATAAAGAATGTGAAGTAAATACATTTGTTAATGTTAAAATAACAGAAGTAAATGGTATAGAAGTATATGGACAAGTAGTTGACTAATATAAACGTCAAATACTTGTTTTTTTATTGTAAATAAATGTGTTAACATTTATACTTTTAATATAGAGGGTGATATAGATGGAAATTAATAAATTAATAAGAAAAAGACTATTAGTTTTTACTAGTACATTATTAATTATTGTTATATTAACAATAACTTCATCATATGCACTAGCTAATAATGACATTACAAAAACAGATATTCAAGAAAATACAAATAAACTTACATTTAAATATGAAAATAGTAATGATTTAAAAACAGGAGCATATCCAATGACTAAAGAATTAGGATTAGAAAAAGCTCCAGTTAATAAAGTTATTATTACAAATAAAGATAAAAAATCTACTGATTTTTCTTTAATGTTATATCCAACAGATATATCTGATAGAACTATTAAAACTGATAAGGTATATTATTCAGTAAATGGAGATACTCCAAAGATATTAGGTGATTCAGTAGATTATGTTATTTACCGTGGTAACATAAATGCAAATGATAAAGAAAAGTTAACTATTCAAATCTGGATTTCTGGTGAAAGAGTAGAAAATGAAGATCAAGGTAAATCATTAAATTTAGATTTTAAAGTATTAAATTATTAAAATAAAAAAAAGAAGGTTTAAAACCTTCTTTTTATATTTCTCTCATTTTATCTTTATTTTTAAATGGATTTTTAGGATCTATTTTATCTACAAATAAAATACCATCTAAGTGATCCATTTCATGTTGGAATGCTATAGCAATATCTTCTCTTACACGAATTTCATATTCGTTTCCATTTTCATCATATGCTCTAACTCTCATTCTAGCATATCTAGGAACTATACCTTCTACAGGTCTATTAACAGATAAACATCCTTCACCTTCACCAACATATATTAATTCTTCTGAATGAGATATTATTTCAGGATTAATAACTACATATCTACCAAATGTTCCATCTCCATAGTCTTCAGATACTACGAATATTCTTTTCATGATACCAATTTGGCAGAAGCTTAATCCCATACCAGCTCTTAAATCATACTTTTCGGCTATTTCTTCAACTTGACTCATTTCAAGATAATCAAGTGCATCATATATCTTTTGTTTTAATTCAGGGTCAAGTGGAAAAGTAACTGGCTCTGATTTTTGATGTAATCTTTTATCTTTTTCATCTAATATTTTTATGTCAGGTAAATCTTTTCTCATATTACACCCCTCCTAAGTAATATAATTATAGCAAAAATAAGTTATAAAAGCAAAGTATCTATGCTATAATACGTTTGATGGGTGATAGTATGATACTAGTAGTTGTAGGACCTACAGGTGTAGGTAAAACTAAAATGAGTGTAGAACTTGCTAAAAAATATAACGCAATAGTTGTAAATGCAGATTCTATGCAAGTATATAAAGACTTAAATATTGGTACTGCTAAAGTAACTGAAGCTGAAAAAGATGGAGTACCACATTTATTATTTGATATAGTAGAACCAACTGATATGTATACAGTATATGATTATCAAAGAGATTTAAGAAAAATACTTGATGATAATAAAGATAAAAACATAGTTATAGTTGGAGGAACAGGATTATATATTAAGGCTGGTTTATATAACTATGAATTTACTGAAGAAGATGAAGAACAAGAACAATATGAAGAATTATCTAATGAAGAATTATTAGAAAGAGTAAAAGAAATAGATCCTAATACAGATATTCATGTTAATAATAGAAAAAGATTAGTAAGAAGATTAAATAAAAAAGGTGAAGAACATATAGTAGATACTTTATTATATGATGCAACATTCATTGGTTTAACAACTGATCGTGATACTTTATATGATCGTATAAATAAAAGAGTAGATATCATGGTTAAAGATGGATTACTAGATGAAGTTAAATCATTATATGATAAAAATATTAGATCTAAAGCAATCATGACTGGTATAGGATATAAAGAATTATATGATTACTTTGATGGCAATTGCTCGTTAGAAGAAGCATTAGATTTAATTAAACAAAGAAGTAGAAGATATGCTAAAAGACAATATACATGGTTTAATAATCAAATGGATATAAACTGGTTTAATGTTGATTTTAATAACTTTAATAATACAGTAAATGAAGTAATTGATTTTATAAATAAAAAGGCAAAATAATGCCTTTTTTTATTTACTATTTTTATATAATTTTATATAATGAATATAGTATGGATGATAGGAGATAACTATGAATCATAAAAGAGAAAAAAAGACAATTGCTTATTTATTATGTATTTCAATAATATTACTAGTTATTGGTTTATATACTGCTTTTGCATCAATTAGTTTTGCAAGTCCATCTAGAGGACCAGTTAAATATGATGTATATTTTTCTGAAGTAGGAACTAATAAAGATGTTGATAATAGAGTTATTGTTAATAATAATAGAATTGATTTAGGTATTAATTTTACTTTCTATGGTCAAGAATTATTAGCTAATACAAGTCTTAATAATGACTCAGATGTAGATACTAAATTAGAAGAATTAAACATGACTAATTTAGAAGATATTAAAGTTGGTAAATCAGATATAACTGGAATTGAATATTCATTAAGTGATTATATTTCTTATAAAGTTTATTATGAATATGATTCAGAGATAAATAATATTAAATCTCCTAATTCAATTGCTGTAGGAGATATGTTAAGAAAGAATACAACTAATAATGTTATTATTAAAGTTGCATTCAAAGAAGAACATCAACTTACAAAAGATCAAATACATGTTTTTGAGAAACAATTAAATAGAGAAATAGATGTAAATCTATTCTTAGAAGCTATCTATTTGGAAGCATAGGTTAAGGGGTACTAGTGATGAAGGCAAATAGAAAGATATTATATACAATTTTACTTGTTTCTTTAGTGGTATTAGCATCTGTATCAAGTTTCTTTTTATACTATTTCTATAAAATGAGAAATGATAATTTATCATTCAATAAAATAGATATACAAGAAAGTTCTACAGTTTCATACAATGTACTTGCAAATGATTCTAAATTCTATGATTCATCAGTAAGTACAAAGTCTTATATTACAAATGAGATAAAAAATGTTAAAACATATTTTAATTATATTTTAACATTCTCATCAGATGTATCTATTAATTATAGTTACATAATTGAAGGTAAGATTATAGGAAGTACTAAAGGTACAGATGATAGAATCTTAGAAAAGACTATTGATAAAAATACACCAACTGTTAAAAAATACAGTGGTAAGATTATCAATCTTACAGATACATTTGATATTGATGTGCCATATTATGTTGGATTAAAAGATGAATTTATAAAACAATATGGTATAGATGTAGATGCTTATATTGAATATGATATTACTATTTCATATGCATATACATCAAATACTATTAATAAATCCAAAACAGATAAGAAAGAATTATCTATTATAATTCCTATAACTGAAGTATCAACAATGCCAGTTATACCATTAAGTAGTATAAATACACATTCTGAATATTCAGATCTTACTGAAAAAGATAAGAATACATATTTAGCTATTTGTTTAGAATTATTTGGTTCTACATTATTATTTGTATTAACAGCTATATTAGTAGTAAGAAGATTATTTAGAAATACAAGTATTTATAGAAAAGATTTAAAAGCATTATTAACTAAATATAAGAAAGTTATAGTTAGATTAAAGAATATGCCAGATTTTGAATATACAGATGTTTTATTTGTAGATGACTTTGAAGATTTGTATGATGCATGTTTAGTGACTGATAAACCTATAAATTATTATGAAGTAGTAAAAGATAAAGTTGCTATATTTGTATTATTCAGTGATTTTAAAGCATATGTATATAAAGTAAATATTAGAAATGAGGAAGAATAAATGGACAACGAATTATTATTTAAAAATGAAGTAAGAAATATGGATGAATTAGTTGAAGCTTTAGATGAAGCTGGAAAACTAAGTGTATTAGACAGAGTTAAAATTGGAGTTATTTGCTTTATTTTTGATAAAGAAGGAAGATTAGTATTAAATAGAAGAGGACCTGGAGCAAGAGATGACATTGGTTTATTACAAGCTTTAGGTGGATCAGTAAATGGAACTGATATGGATTTCAGAGATGCTATGATGAGAGAACTAAAAGAAGAAGCTGGATTAAATCCATCAAACATTAATCTAGATGCTTTTTTAGGAGCATACTTAGATGGTAAAATTGATCATCATACAGGAGACTTCGTTAACTGGATTATCTTAGGTTATCGTGGAACACTTGTATCAGGTGAAGTTAAAAATATGGAACCTGATAGATGTGTAGGAATTGAAAAATTTGAATTAGACAAAGTTCCATTCAATGAAGTAGGACAAACTGCTACTAAATTTATAAAGATGATGCAAAAAAAATAATAATATAATAGAAAGGGGATTAAAGTATGAGATTTTTTAAGAATCCAGATGGTACACTTAATCCAATTAATATTTTTGTATTAGTTACAGTAATAACTTTCTTATTATTATTTTTGCTATGTAAAAGTTTAATATTTGATAAACAAGTAGGACGTTCTGGTAATGTATTAACAACTACTACAACTACTACTTGGAATTTATGCCAAGATTGTGCTATATCATTAAAAGATGAACAAATCACAATGGAAGCAAATACTACTGAAAAATTAAAGAATATAGTTGAAGTTAAAAATTTATCATTATCAAGTGTTAAATTTACTTCATCAAATAAAGATGTAGTAAATATTAGAACTGTTGATGGAGATGTTTCACTAGTTGCAGGTGATGAAGTTGGAAAAGCAACTATTACAGCATCATATGATAATATAAGTGCTGAATTAGTTGTTAATGTTAAAGCATCTAAAGTAAACAAAGCTGAATTTAGTCAAAAAGTTTACTATGCTTATATTAATAAGAAAACAGTATTAGATATTAATACATCTCCCAAAAAAGCACCTTTAACATTATTAACATTAAAATCTGATAATGAATCAATTGGTGTATTTGATGAAAATAATAACTTCATAGGAAAAGAAGTTGGAGAAGTAAAAATATACTTAGAACAAGGTGAAGAATCTTCAACAGCAACAGTACATGTTATTAAAAATATGATAAAAATAAAAGCTAAAGTAGATGGTGTTTATCAAGAAACTTCTGAATTTAAATATCCATCTAATATAGATTCATATGTAGAATTATGTGTTAAGATAGAAGACAATGAGAATGTAGGATATAATCAAGAATCTATTTCTTATAATGTTATATCTTCAGGAAAAATAGAAACATCTATTTCAAGTGAAGGACCTTACACATTAGATGAAAATTCTTATATATTTAAAGCACATGTTAAAATAGATCAAACAAGTGAAGAGACAGATAACTATTCAGTAATAACTTTTAGTTTACCTGATGGATCAAAAGCACAAATAAAGATAGTAAAAGAATAGGTGATAATATGGCTATATGTTTAAAATGTGGTAAGCAAGTTGGTTTAATGGGAAGAGAATGCCCATATTGCCATGCACCACTAACTTATAACAACTTAGTAGATGACAGTATAAAAAATGTTAAGGATTTAAACGTAGATTATGACGCAAAAAGTAATACAATATTATATCAATCAATTTTTATTCCATATGGAATATATTTATATTTAATAAATAAAGATGAATATCCTCTTAAAGCATCAAGTGCTTTAGGTGGAATAATGATAGGAATAATTATTACATTATTCTTAATCATCTTACTTATGATTGCTATAATTTTTTAGAGGGTGAGTGAGTTTATGAATAATCTTATGGAAAGATTTAAATTATTAAAGGATAATCGTAGAATATCTCTTGAATCAAGAGCAAAATATGTATCATTAGATGTAGATTTATTCTTAATGATAATGAGTGGATTTTACACAGTATTTTATTTAACTAAAGGAATATGGTTTTTATCTATTTTCTGTGGAATAACATTTATTATATATTTAATATTCCTATGGTTATTAGAAGATCATTATGATGGATGGGTAAATACATGTTTTATAAGTATATTGATATTTACAATAGTTAATACATTATTTGCAGGATGGCAAGCAGGATTCCAAAACTTCTTATTCTCAGAAGTAGTAGCAATCTTCTTACCAAATATTAGAAAAAATAGTAATGTTGGTAAAATATTTTCCTTTGCAACATTTTTTGCTATAACTTATTTTGTATTATTTATTTTATTCTTAAATAATATTGACTTTACTTATTTATTCCCAGCAGAAGGATTAAATAGATTATATATTATTAATACAGTTGCAACATTCTTTACAATTATGATGTTTGCATTTGTTTATTCAACACATTCTGAAAGAAGATTAAATGAATTATCTAGAAGAGCAGACTTTGATGAATTAACTAAGTTATATAATAGATATGCTATTAATCAAATGTTAGAAACATATATTGAAGAATACAATGAAAGACATAAACCTTTCAGTGTTGCTATCTTAGATATAGATTTCTTTAAAAAAGTAAATGATACATATGGTCATAATGCTGGTGATGATGTATTAAAAGGAGTTGCAAAAATATTAAAAAAATATACTAAGACAGGATCAACTGTTGGTAGATGGGGTGGAGAAGAATTTATTATAATTGCTCCTCCAAATATAGAAACGCATAAATTTGTAAGAGATTTAGATACAATTAGAAAATATATTAATTCAGGCGAATTTGTTTCAAATGGACAAAGAATTGGAGTTACTGTTTCAATTGGTGTAGATCGCTATCGTGAAGGATGGGGAGCAAAAGAAATAGTAGATGCTGCTGATAAAAATTTATATAGAGCTAAAGAAACAGGTAGAAATAAAATAGTATATTAGGTGATAATATGAATAATGATAAGAAAGTATATGTTATTAGTAATTCAAATACTAATACTCTTGATCAAGAATTAATTAAACGTCAAGAAGAGATAGCTAGAAGAAGTAATAATACTAAAACATTAATGACTATATTATTAGTATTTATAGTAGCTATATGTATTATCTTATTCTTTTATTTATTAGATGGATTAGGAAGTAAAGCTGTTAATGATAGAACAACTACATTTCCTGTAACATTAAATAGTACAAGTGTAACTAATTCTACTGATAGAATAGTATACACACCAACTACTAGAGTACAACAAGAAGCAACACATACATATTCAAGATAGAATAGGAGGGTAAAAAGTGAATTTATTTAAAAAGAAAAAAGAAGTAAGAGAAACTAATGATTCTTTATATAAAAAATTCAAAGAAGGCATAGATCCACTTTCTAAAAAAAGATTAGAAAGTATAGATATGTCTTTAGCATTAGAAGCATCTAGGTTTAAAGCTATAGGTTTTACCCTAACTGAATTTGGATGTGCAAATGAAAATGTAATATTAAAACGTAATCAATTAGGTTATTATGCATTAGAAATATATTCATTAAATAGTAAGAAAGAATTTGAATATTATCAATATGGGTTAAACTTAATTGATGAATATAAAAATGAATTTAAGAAAATTAATGAATTATATACAGAAAAAGAAACTATCATGAATGGTTTATACAATGCTGTAGCAGATAGAAAAGATCTAGAAACTATATCTAAAAAGTTAGGATATGGTGAAACTCTAGAAAGAACTATATATGAAGCAGAACCTAAACATCCAAGTAAAGAATATGGAGAAATAGTTAAATATTTAAGAATTGCAAGTGTAGGTAATAAGAGAGAATTAAACTTATTACTTAATAAATGTTTTAATGCTTTATCTAAACATTTCGTTAAGGGTGTAAGACTAGAACCAAAGATGTTAGGTATAAAATATAAAGACTATGAAGAAACTAAATCGTATGGTGTTTTCTTAATAGATGAAAAGATGAATGAAACTAAATTAATATATGAAATATTCAATGGAGAAATCACAAAACAAAAGTATTCAAACTATTTAATAGATGATAATCCATACTTAGATATTTATATGAGAATTATAAGTAAAGCTATCAAACGTATTTCTGTTATCGAAAAATGATAAAACTAACGAAATTTCGATACAAAAATGCGTTTTTTTGTTGAAAAATATTGATTTTATAGGGTTTCATTGGTATATTTAACTTGTAGGTAGAAAACCTGCTAGAAAAAACAAATTACTATGGGAGGTAATGAATTATGTCAAAAACTGAATTAGTAGAATTTATTGCTGCAGAAGCTGGTGTTTCTAAAGCAGAAGCTGGTAGAGTATTAGACGCTACTTTAGCTGGAATTACTAAAGGACTTAAAAAAGATGGAAAGGTAGCATTAGTTGGTTTCGGAACTTTCTCTTCTAAAAAGAGAGCTGCTAGAGAAGGAATCAATCCTTTAACTAAAGAACCAATGAAAATTCCTGCAAAGAATGTTGTATCATTCAAAGCTGGTGCTAAATTAAAAGATTCTGTAAACTAATTAGACAGAATGAAAAGAACTCAATATGAGTTCTTTTTTATTTGTGTTATAATTCTTATAAGAAGGTATGTTTATGAGTAAGAAGAAAAAATACAAACTAAAAACTTGGCCTAAAATAGTAGTTATTATTTTAATCATAGGTGTATTTGGTTCTATATACGGATATAAAAAATATCAAGAATATAAATATACTCAAACATATGAATATAAACTTTTACAAAAGTATAATAAAGAAGAAACTAAAATATTATTAGATAATTTAAGTAATGAAGAATTAGATGATATATTATCTAGAGATTACAATGAATTTATTACTCATTTTGTTAAATGCAAATATTTTATGTATAAGAATTTAGATGTATATTTAACTAAAGTTATATCTCAATCACAAGATTTCTTTAAATATCATGGAACAGATGGATATGACTATGATAATATTATCGCTATTGTTAATACTCATAACAATGAAGAATATTATTCAGGTGATTATCATACTGATTTTTCAAAAGGAACAGGTATTATAGCTAATAAATATTATGAATTAGGAATGGATTTCATTCCTGAAGATTTAGTAGATGTACCAATTACACATAGATATTCAGATCGTGTTCAATTAACAAGAGAAGCATATGATGCATATATGGAAATGTGGAATGCAGCTAAAGAAGAACAAGATATATATTTAATACTTGCATCTGGTTATAGAAGTGCAAAAGAACAAAAAGAAGTATATGATGAATATGATAAATCATATGGAAGAGAATTTGCTGATAATGTTGCTGCAAGACCTGGATATTCAGAACATCAAACAGGTTTAGCAATAGATGTTTATTCAAAAGAATGTTCATCAGCTAAAACATTTAAAGATTCAAAAACATATGCATGGTTAATTGATAATTCATATAAATATGGTTTTATCTTAAGATATCCTGAAAATAAGAAATCAATAACTGGATATAACTATGAATCATGGCATTATAGATATTTAGGAAAAGATCTAGCAAAGAAAGTGCATGATTCAGGATTAACATATGATGAATATTATGCATATTATTTAGATAAGTAAAGACATATGTAAATATGTCTTTTTATTTGTTAATAATGTTTTATTATATATTATAATTTAACTAAGAATAGGAGGAGTTTTGCATGGCTACAAAGAAGAAAAAAACAACAACAAAAAAGGTTACTAAAACTGAAAACAATAATCTTGTTTTAAAACTAATAGGTTTAGTAATTAACTTAGGTGGTTTATTTGCATATTCTATTTTTAATACTTTATTTGCATTAGCATCTGTTGGTGTTATAGATGATAAAACAAATAAATCATTAACTGATATCTTAGATGTAGTATCTAAAGCTAATATTTTTGAATCAGTTATTCTATTAGGTGATGTAGGTTTATTTGAATTCATTAACTATGTATTCTATGTAACTAAGAAAAAAGATTCACTTATTGGAATGTTAGTTGTTGAAGCAATTGCATTTGTAATTGGTGGAGTAAATTTAGGATTTGATTATCCATTAGTATATGTAACATTATTACCAATTATAACTGGTTTAATTAATTATGCTATACTTTCAAAAGAAGACTAATTAAAGCAAGTAAAAACTTGCTTTTTTCTTTACACATAAATACCAATAATTCACTATATTATTGGTATTTTATTATATAATTATATTAAGAGGTGGAAATCCATGAGAGTAATTATTACAGCAGGTGGAACAGGTGGACATATTTATCCAGCCTTATCAATTTTAAATAAAATTAAAGAAGAAGAACCTGATTCAGAATTCTTATATATTGGAACACATAATAGAATGGAAAAAGATATAGTTCCTAAAGCAGGATATGATTATTATCCAATTAAAATATATGGTATTCAAAAGTATATCGAATATATATGGCAAGATATTCAAGATATTTATTTAATACCTGCAGCTTATTTTAAAGCAAAAAAGAAAATAAAAGAATTTAAACCTGATGTAGTAATAGGTGTAGGAGGATATGTAACATATCCTGTTATAAAAGCTGCTCATGATTTAGGTATAAAAACATTTATACATGAACAAAATAGTATTCCTGGTAAATCTAATAGAACATTAGCAAAATATACTAATACAATTGGAATATCATTTCCTGATTCAGCTAAATATTTTGAAAATGTTAAAACAGTATTAACTGGTAATCCAGTTGCTAGTAATGCTTTAAAAGTAGAAAAACAAGATAGAACTAAATATGGATTATCTAGAGATAAAAAATCAGTTCTTATATGTGCTGGTTCTTTAGGATCAGATGAAATGAATAAAAGAATAGTACCATATTTAGACAGTATTAAAGATGAAGATTATGAAGTGTTATTTACTACAGGTAAAAACTACTATGATGATTATAAAGATCATAAATTCCCTGATAATGTTAAAGTAGTACCTTATGTTGATAATCTTTCAGGTTTAATGAAAGATATAGATTTAATTATTTCAAGAGCAGGAGCTTCTACAGTATCTGAACTTGAAGCATTAGGATTACCAAATATATTAATACCTAGTCCATGGGTTGCTAATAATCATCAATATTACAATGCTTTATCAATGCAAAATGAAAAAGCAAGTATCATGGTTCAAGAAAAAGAAATAACTCCTGAATTAATGAAAGAAAAAGTTAATTTAGTTTTAAATGATAATAAACTAAGAAAAGAAATGGAAGAAAATTTAAAGAGATTAGCAAAAATAGATTCAGCTGATATTATTTATAACGAATTAAAAGAATTAGTTAAATAGAATAGAAAGGAAGAATATAAATGGCAACAAAAAGAGTTAAAGTAAAAAAACTTAATGTACCAAGAATGATTGTTATATTACTTGTTATTTATATTCTTGGTTATCTATGCTATTATATTTATTCATCTCCAGTTCATCATTATGAAATAACTGGAAATACACATATATCAGATGCTGAAATATTAAGAATAGCAGATCTACAAGATTATCCTTCTTTTATAACTTTAAGTTTTAAATCAAGAGAAAAGAAGATAGAAGAATTAGATTTAGTTAAAACAGCTAAATTATCATATGGATGGCATTTTACTATTAAAATTAATATAGAAGAAAATGTACCTGTATTTGTAAAAAAATCTAATAATAAAATTGTTTTAGCAGATGGAAAAGAAATTGACAATGATAATAAAATTGTTGGTATTCCAACTTTATTAAATGAAACACCAAGAGAACAATTAAATTTATTAGCATCTAATTTAGCTAAAGTAAAATCTGGTATTTTATATTCTATAAATGAAATAGAATATAGTCCAAGTTATAATACATCTAATAATAAAGTTATAGATGATAATAGATTCTTATTATATATGAATGATAAGAATACAGTTTATATAACAGCTAAAAGAGCAGATGTATTAAATCATTATTTAAATGTTATTGCTACTAATCAAATAGTTGGAAATGGAACTTTCTATTTAGATGGTGATGAAAATAGATATTCATACATTGAAGATAAATCAAATGGAGCACCTAGACCTGTTCCTACAACACAACCTGTTGTAGTTGATCCAAATGTAGATGATGGAGTAGCTGTTAGAGAATAAGGGTGGTTTTAATGAATATTAATTATGATAAATTGATGCAAGAAGAAATAGAAACATTTGGTGATAAGAAACCAAAGTTATTATTACATTCTTGTTGTGGTCCATGTTCTACTGCAGTATTAGAAAGAATAATGCCATATTTTGATATAACAGTTTTATATTACAATCCTAATATAGAACCATTAGAAGAATATGAAAGAAGAAAAAGAACTCAATTACAATTACTAAAAGAATTAAATGTTAAATACATGGATTGTGATTATGACAATGAAAGATGGAGAAAAATAGTTGAACCACTTAAGGATGAACCAGAAGGTGGTAAAAGATGTGCAGTTTGTTTTGGATTACGTTTAAGATTTGTAGCTCTTAAAGGTAAACAAAATGACTTTGATTATTTCACATCAACATTAACTGTATCTCCACATAAAAATAGTAAATTAATAAATAAAATAGGACATCAAGTAGGAGAAAACATAGGTATAAAATATTTATATTCTGATTTCAAGAAAAGAGAAGGATATAAAAGAAGTATAGAATTATGTAAGAAATATTGTTTATATAGACAAAATTATTGTGGTTGTCTATATTCAAAGGATGTTGGAGAAGATGAAGGATAGAAATGGGTTTACTTTACCTGAAACATTAGCGGTTATTACAGTATTAGCTATTATACTAGTACTAGCATCATCTACTGCTGTTAGATTATTAGATCAAACTAAAAAAAGAATAACTGAGTATGATAAAAAGATATTAAACGATACTGTAATTATATATGGTGAAGATCTTGATAAAAATAATCAAACTTATAAATTAACTGAAGATGTTACATTAAATTCAGGTGAAACATTAACTTCAGGAACTGAAGTTAAAGGATATAAATTTAAAGAATTAGTTAATAAGAAAAATACATTACCAGTTAAAACATTAGATTTATATGAAATGGGTTATATAGAAAATCCACCTTCAGATCCAAATGGACATCCAGTTTCTAAAATAGATTGTACTGCATATCTTGAATTTGAAACATCTATTCAAGATGGATATATAGTTATTAATAAAATAAGTGCAAAATTAGGTGATGATTGCAAATAAACGATTAAAAATCGTTTATTTTTTTGCTATAATATTGTATATGAATGGAGATATAAATAATGAAAATTAATTATTATAAATTAGTATTAGTTAATTATTTATTTATACTTATACTTGAATTTATATTCAAGTTCTTTGTGTTTCAAACTTTTGATATTGGAGTACTATATATATTAATATTTTCTTTCCCAGTAGCGGTATTTATTTCATTTATATCTAGTTTATTTAAAAATAATAAAGTTAATAGAATTTTATCTATATTTGTATGGCTTGCTATAACAATTATATTTATAGCAGAACTTATATATAATAGTTTTTATAAATCTATATTTGGTATAAGTGCTTTAGGGGTTGCAGATCAAGCAGCAGATTTTGCTGGTACTATAGTTGGACATGCAATTCAATTAGCACCTGTAATAATTAGTTTATTTATTCCATTTATAATACTATTAATATTAAGTATTAGAAAAAATATAGAACATGAAAAATTCAATTTTAAATATACAATAGTATTATTTATATCTACATATTTGCTTGGAATAACTTCACTTCAATATAAAACTAATTTAGCACCTGAAGCATATGATTTATATTTTAATACAAAAGAAATATTTCAAAGTACAAATGAATTTGGTCTAATGAATGGATTAGTATTAGATACTACAAAAACATTAGTTAAATTTGAAGAAGTAGTAGAAGAAATAGAAGTAAAAGAATTTACTAAAGAAGAAAATACTTTATACAATATACAAAATATAGATTTTGAATCTCTTATAGCAAATGAAACTGATTCTACTGTTATAAATATGCATAAATATTTTGAATCACAAGAACCTACAAAACAAAATGATTATACAGGTATATTTGCTGGTAAGAATTTAATATTTATAACTGCTGAAGGTTTTTCATATTTAGCAGTAGATCCTGAATTAACACCAACACTTTATAAGATGGCAAATTCAGGTTTAATATTTGATCATTATTATCAACCAATATGGTCATGTTCTACATCAGATGGTGAATTTAGTAATATGTTATCTATAATTCCAGGTGTATCTACATGTTCTTATAGATCAGCAACTAATACATATTTACCATATCAATTTGGTTTATCATTTAAAGATTATAATTATAATACATTAGCATTCCATGGATGGACATATACATATTATAATCGTGATGAAATATATCCAAATTTAGGTTACACTTACTATGGATATGATAGATATCATACACATTATAAATATGCATTAGAAGGTATACATGATTCATGGCCTACATCAGATGTTGATGTAGTAAATGCAATGTATCCATATCTTCAAAATGAAGATAGATATGTAGCATATATGATGTCTATATCTGGTCATTTAGAATATTCATTCTCAGGAAATGATATATCTAAGAAAAATAAATCATTAGTATCAAATATGAATGCATCAAATTCTATAAAAGCATATATGGCTGCTAATATAGAATTTGATAAATCAATGGAACTTTTACTTCAAAAATTAGAAGAAGATGGTAAAATAAATGATACAGTTATTGTTATAGCAGCAGATCATTATCCATATGGATTAACATATGAAGAAATAAAAGCATATGATCCAACTGTACAAAATAAAACATTTGATTTATATAAGAATCAATTAATAATATATAATCCAGAATTAAAAGAAACACATATTACTAAAAATATATATTCAATAGATGTATTACCAACAATATTAAATATGTTTGGTATTAGCTATGATTCTAGATTATTAATGGGAAAAGATATAATGTCTGATTCAAGTGATTTAGTTATTTTTAATGATAAATCATGGATAACAGACAAGGGTAGATATGATTATATTAAAAAGTCATTTGAAAAAACTACTGATGAAGAATTACCTTCAAACTATGTACAAGAAATAAATGACATTGTTAATATGAAAATGCAAATGAGTAAATTAATTATATCTAAAGATTATTATAGAAAGGTTTTGGGTAAATAATATGGGATTATTTCAAAAGTTTAAAGATTTATTTGCTTCTAAAAAAGAAAGAGAAGAAGAAATAAAAGAAGAATTAGAAGTTGAAACTGAAGAAGAAACTGAAACA
>CAMOID010000010.1 GCA_946615975.1 uncultured Caryophanales bacterium | reverse complement strand
CTTCAAATGAGCCTACTTGTTTAACATCAGATTCTATTATCATTACATATGTTATTTGTAATAATATTTCTAAAAAGTCATCTAATACTGAGAGTATGTCATCGTTCTTTTCTCTTAAATCTTTTATTTTATTAATATCTTGCATTAATTTTCTACCAGTCATGTCTCTATATTTGAATTGTGTTAATGCACTTGATTGCATAGTGTAATCTTTTCCACCAATATTAATTATTTTTTTCATAATTATTTCTCCTTTACAATTATTTTTAAACAAAATAAAAGAGGTTTTATTAAAACCTCAAAATAAATGAAAATCTATTTTATAGATAATTTTCTACTTTACTATTATCTCATATAAATTCTATCATTTTTTATCATTTTCTATCATTTTTATTACATATAAATATGTTTTTCAAATTTTGTTTCATTATCCCCTAATAATTTGCATATTCTTTTTAAATCTTTTTCATTCAGATAACATTCTAAGTACATAACTGAACTATTGCGATTCATTTCAGCATGATGCATATTCTTTTTCAAAATTTTTAAAACTATTTTATTATTTCTTTTTAATTTGGCATTCTCTAATATTCTTCTCATATTTACACCATTTTAGTTGTTGCAAAGATGTGCTTTTGCATTTTTCTTTAAATCACTTAAATTAATTTCATATAATTTATAATCTTCTTCTAAATCAGATAGTCTTTCTTCTAACTTTATATTTTTTTTATTTATTTCATTCATTTTTATAGTAGTTAAATAACTAATTAATAAAAATTCAATAATTATTAAGAAGTATAATATATTTCTAATAGTTATTAATAATTTATATTTCATCTTACTTTCCACCTACTTCAGTTTTAATTTCAATAGGCACTATTGCCTCAGGTCTAAATAATATTTCATAATTATATTTTGATACTTCATTATATTCTAATTGTTCAACTATATAAGTCACTTCCGTTGTTTCTTTTAAAAAATGTTTTTGATATTTATCTTCTCCTACTTTACATGTCACTTCCAGTTGCTTATCTGCACTATCTTCCTCTATTGAACAACAACCTGTAATTGAAAATAAATAAGAATCAGTTCTTAAATTTATAAATGTTATTCTTCTTTTAACTTTAAAACTATCTGCCTCTTTACTTAAGTTGTAAGATACTGTCTCAGCATCAGTGCATCCAGTTAACAAACTAACTATAAATATAATTCCAATTATTGTAATTGCCGTTAAAAATATTTTTTCTATTTTACTTAATTTATTAAATTTCATTTTATCCCCTCCAAATAATCTAATATTTCATTTATTTTAATTGCAGTTTTTTTCAAACTATTATTATGCCTTGGGAAGTTAGAAATATTTAATTTTTCAGGTATTTTATGTTCTTGTGGTTCTTCTATTATTTCTACTTCATTGTTTAAATCTTCAAAAATAAACTGACTTTCAAATATATCATTTATATCATCACTTCTATAACATTTTTCTTTTTGTAGATAATATAAATTACCTTCATAAATAAATTTTTTTGGTGTTTCTTCCCCATTTGCTATTTTATTTAATAAATCTATTACTTTCATTCTATTTCCTCCAAAACTATATTTTGTACTTCTTCTGCACTATCATTAAAATTATATTCTCCATTTTTTCTTTCCATAGCATATAATTTTTTAAATGAATTATGTACCATACTTCCTACTACACAATTTTCTTTTTGACCTGTTCTAATATTTTTAAATTCTATTGTAGGTTGTTCAGAATATCCAATACATAAATATATTTCTCCATCTTTAATAAAATATTTTCCTAAATCATCTCTCATCGTTTTCCTCCAATAATCTTAATATTTCTTTTAAATGTTTAATTGCTATATTACTTTTTTTATCAGAACTCATATAATTGTTTATGTATTTTTTTATCTTTTTTTCTTTAAATTCTTTTTTTTATAGTTTTTCTTTATATTTACTTTCAAGTTCTTTTTTTTCTTGAAATAATTTATTTTCATTTGCTATACTTTTACTTTGATAATTTTCAAATCTATTTTTTAATTCAGTATATTCTTTTTTAATATCATCTTTTACTTGTTCATCATTTTTAAATATTATTTTAAATCTAATTTTATTTACTTCTCTACAATAAGGACATTTGATATTTTTTTTACCATAAGAATAATCACTATAATAATCTTCATTTTCATAAATAAATGTTGACTTGCAATATTTACATTTTTTTATGTATTGAGTTTCATTTTTTTTATATTCTTTAATCATTATTCTATTTCCTCCACACTTAATATTTTTAATACATAATATTCTTTATAAGGATTTGCTCCCCATTCAGGTTTACCTTTACCAAGTGTTAATTCTATATTACATTTCATTGATGGGCTATTTTTTGAATATCCATTTCTAAAAAGTATATCAAAATTGAAACTTCTGTTATTCCTTTTCCATTCATTCATAAATCTAGTTATATAGTATTCTTTAATTTCTCTATATTCTTCTTTCTTTTCTCCTGATTTAATCATATCAAACCATTTCTTCTTAATTGGTAGTGTTAACATTATTCTATTTCCTCCAATAATTCTAAAAATTTTGTGTATCAAACTCATAAATCAACAAACTCATACACACAAGGTAAATTCAGCAGATATGATTTATTTTTAATACTTTATTTTGTTTCTTCTATCATTTCTAAAATATGATTTAATATATCTCTTGTATATTTTTTCTCACTTAATCCTAATAAAATATTTCTTTTAAAATTTTCGTGTTCTATATATTCTTTTATCTTATCTAATAATTCTTTTTGTTTATCATTTATATCTTTTAATAAATCTACTCTATTTTCTAATTCTTCTATTTTTTCTTTTTGTGTTGCAATTATATCAGTACTATCAAATCTTGTTTTATTTGTACCAAACTCTATAATTTCATATTTTTCTGTATGTAAGAATAAATCTAAATCACTTAACATTTTTAAATCATTATCACTAATAAACTCTTTTGCATAAGGTGTATGATGTATTAAATATACTACTTTTGCAATTAAATCTTTATATTCATGACCTAATCTTTTACATTCTACTTTTTCTTCTATCATATTTACTCCTTTACTTATGCATAACCTTTAGTTATTCCATATAATCTCCATTTGCCATCATCATAGTTGCCATATTCATAAATAAATCCCTCTAATCCTAAATCACTTATTACTCTTACAGGAAATTTTACTTGTTCTTTTATTTCTTTTAATGTTAAATAATCATCATAATCACTTTTATTCCAAGTTAAATCTTCTATAACTCTATTAAATCCTATATAGTAAATCATACTTCCATTTTTATATATAGTAGTATTTTCATCAACAACTGAATTTAATTTCATATTTCCTCCAATAATTTATATATATATTCCAATTCTTGTGTATCAGCCATTGTAAAACATTTATATCCTACTTCTTTTGATACCTTTTGATTTACACAATGCTTATTTATATATTTTTTTATTTTATCAGTTATAAATCTATATTTATATCTTTCCACTTGTAATTCACATATTACTTGTTGCAATTCTTCATATGTTGCTTTCACTAATGGTATCTCTATTGATTCTTTACTCATTTATTTCCTCCGATAATTTCTCCACATAGTAAATAAGACCATCATATGCATATTTATTATGTGCTATATCATTCCTACCTACTATTTCATCTCTATATTTATCAGTTAAAGGATTATATATTACATATTTACTTCCTTTTGGTAGTTTTAATATATAATTTTTAGTGACTTGTATCATAATTACCTCCATAATTTTTAAGTGCCAAACTCATAACTCAACAAACTCGCACAAAAAATATAATAATAAAAATAGTATAAGTGCATAAATTCAAAAACAAAAAATAGTATTTATTGATTAAAGCATGTCATAACAAATATTTAAACTGAGTTATTTTTAATTATTTATTTATTTATAATGTTCTTTTTTATTTCATCTAATTTTCTATATATTTGAGCCTCTTCATAAGGCACTAAATGAATTATTTTTTTTACTGGATATTTATCTAAATATTTATATACATATATTTTGTCTATCCATTCTTTACTTTCTCTTAATTCCTTTTCTTTTATATCTAATAATTTTTTTCTATCTTCTGATATTTTTATAATTTCATTTAGTCTTTTATCTATTTGTTTCTTATCTTTTAAGACTAAATAATCATCAAAGGAATTACTAGGTTTACCACCCTCTACACAAATTTTGTCGAACTTTGTCGATTTTGGTTGAGTCTTTTCAAACAATAATTCTTTTTCTTCAAGAATCTGATTATACAATCTCTGAACTTTATAATAATTTTTCTTACATTCTTCATACCCTATATATACATTACTCATAATATTCTCCATTATATTCACTTGCATTCATATAATAGTTATCCCATAGAGATTCATTTTCATATCTTAATTTTATAATTTCAGTTCCTTGATTTTTAATTATTTCATCTTTCTTTTCAATTTGTTTTTTATAATCATTTATAATTAATTGATTATCTCTTTCATTTACTTTTATTGTTGCAAATAGACCTATTATAATTAAAATTAATCCTATAAATATAAGAGTATGTGCTAGTTTTTTACTCACATTAATCACCTGCCTTATTTTTAATCATCAAAATTACCTTGTAGAATATTTAATATAATATCTAATGCTGATTCATCAGGAAATTTAGATTTTAGACTTCTTACATATAAATCAGCATGTGTTATTATATTTCGTGATATTTCATTATCTCTTTTTAACATCTTATTTTCATCAGATAATTTGATATTAGCCTCTAGCATATTTTTATCTACTTTTTTCTCTTGAACTTTTCTAGCAGTTTCTAAACTTAAAAATTCACCTTTCATTTTATTCACCTCTTTTTATTCTTTTGGCATTTCGTAATACACAATATTTGGATTTAGTGGATTTATATCATACATTGGTGGGTTCATTATAAATTCACCATTATATTCTTTTTCAAGATAAATTCTTTCTTTTTCCATATCTGATTTTCTCATCAAACCATTCATTTTAACAAGATATTGATTTTTTACCTTATTACTAATTTCATCTAATACTTCTAATGCTCTTTCCTTTGTTTTATATATTCCTAATGTATAAGTATCAACAATGAAATAATTTATTTCGTTATTTTCATTTCTATCTTCTCTTATAACTAAATCATGTGCTTTACTTAATATTGTTTTATTTTGACTTCTAATCCATAATTCCATCATTTCACCTCTTTGCTTTTTAATTCATTTATTGTTTTTGATAAATTATTATTTTCTTTTTGCAAATAATAAATAATTCCCATAATATAATCAAATTTTAAAAGTCTTATATAATAAATATCACGATGCATATAATCAACTATAATATCTTTATTTTTTTCTATAAATTCTAATTCTTGTTCAGACATAATTAATACTTAATCCTTTCTAATTTGTTTTTCTTTTCTTTGTTAGATGTCATAGTATATATTGCAGTAGTTTTTATATCATTGTGTCCTAATATATCTCTTAACTCATCTAAATCAATTCCACTTTCTTTACATTTCTTAGCAAATAAATGTCGCCATGCATGAGGATGTATTTTGTTAGGATTTATTTTTGCCGACTTAGATATTTTTTTTAATCTTCGCCAAATAGTACTATTATTTAACATCTGACCTTTTTTTACTGGACTAACAAATATATAGCCACTCTTAATCTTATTTTCTTTACAATAATTCTTTAATTCTCTTCTTAATTCGTTAGTCATAATAAGAGTTCTTTCCTTACCTTTGTTGTAAGCACCTTTTATAAAATTACTATCTAGCGATTCTACTGTGAAATACTTTAATTCATCTATTCTTGCTCCTGAATGAGCAAATACTTTAATTATGTAATACATATCCATCATATTTAATTTTTTTGCCCATCTTAGCATTCTTTTATGTTCTTGTTCCCATATAGGGTCATCAATAGATGTTTTTTGTTGTTCTTTAAATTTCTTTAATGTGCAATTATCTAATTTTAAATATTTTAAAAATTTATTAATTATAACAATGTATTTATTTTTTGATTTAACTTTAAATCCTTTTTCAGTTAAATCTTCTTTAAAATCTATCATCAGACTTTTTGTTATTTCAAATTCATCAGGCAAGAAGTCAATTAACTTATTAACTGCATTTCTATAATCAACTATTGTTCTTCTTGATTTTTCATCTAATCTTTCAGTATCAATAAAATTATCTAATTCTTTTTTTATTGATTCTTTAGTCATATTAACTTCACCTCTTTTTTTCTCTTTATATCACTAGCAAGATAACCATAATATTATATTGCACCTATCAAATATCTATCTTTGCTTTATTTAATAAGGTTTTTTTAGCATTTTTTAATAATCTATACTTTTTGCTATTTTTTGATAGGTTTTATTTTTGATAAATCAACTAATGAACTACCACTTTTATCAGATGAACATGTATTAATAATTGGTTTTGGAAATAAATTTTCTTTAAAATAGAAAAATGTATTTAATACTTCTTCTTTAGTAGATGAAGTGTCCTTTTTGGATTCAATATATATTCTAGTAAGTTCAACTGCTATATCATTCATATAATTTTTCCTTTTCTATACATCTCTTTGATACAATTTCTATAGTGTTTTTTAATACAACATATTTTTTATCAAACCCAATGCTATAAAACTCATCTTCTATTTGATTTGGAATAAAATTAATAATTACATTTTCATCTTTTTCTATTTCTTTTAATTCTTTTATTATTTTTTTAATAGTTTCTTTATTGTTATTAACCATTTTCATCACCTGCTATTTATAAACCATGTATTGCATTATACTGCCATTCTTGTTCTTCTTCTGATAGATATTTATGTCTAACCATGTATCTTTGAATATCTTCTTCTTTATATTCTCGTATAGAATTATAATTTCTTACATATACTTCGTAGTAAAACTCTTTGCCATTAGGTATAGGATGAATCCAACATTTTACGATTACACCTATTTGATTATCTTCAACAACTACAATATCACCAAATGTAAATTTCATGATTTTACCTCTTTCTTATATGCTATTTTTAATTCATTTGTTAATTCATCTATTATTTCTTTGCTTTCTTTTATTTGCTTTTCTACTTCTTTATATTTCTTATGTTCATTTAAAAATTTAGTTTTATAACTCATATCTTTATATTCATTTAATATAGTCATTTGATATGCTTGGGCTTGTGCTAATGTATTTAAAATATTATGTATTTCTTTTATTTCTTTTTTTAAACTTTTTTTACATTCAATACTGAGTTTTAAATATTTAATTATTAAATCTTTCATTCTTCCTCCTTTTCTGAATCATTTAACCAATCATAATCAAATATTTCTTCATCCATCCAATTTGGAATATCAATTTGATTATTATTTGATAAATCTTTAAAACTTGAATTTTCATTATCTTTTATTTCTTGTAATGTTTTATATCCTGCAGTTTTCCAATTTCTTAAAATTCCATTTACATAATTAAATGTTCTTTTATTATTTAATGTAGATATTTGTATTGCATATTTGATTATTTCTTCATCAAACGACAACAACCAACTATCTATTTTTTCAATTTCTATAGAACTTAATGTTCTTCCAAAATTATTTTCGACATACTCGTATATATCTTTAGTTGTAGTTTTAGATATAACTATATCTTTATCTTTAGTTTTATCTTTATCTTTTATCTCTAGTTCTATCTTTGGTGGACACTTGTCCACCTCTTGTCCTCTTAATAACCTTTGTTGTTGTTTTTTAAATGCTCCTACACTTTTTGAACCTATTAAATTTTCTAATTGTGTAAGATATATTTCACCATTATCTAATATTTTTATAAGTCCTATTTTTTTTAATAATTCCATAGCAATTGTGACAGTATCAAAATCAATTTTAGTCATTTCTGATAGTTTTTTATTATCATATGGTATTAACATATTACCTACATTTCTTATCAAAACACCATTTGTTTTTAAACTCTTTAAACATAATTTAAGATAAAAATAGGCATAGTCACGACCATTTGGTTTTTGACTTTCTAACCAATCAATGGCATCATCATCAAAAAAATCTTCTTTTAATAATAACCAATAAAACTTTGTATCTTTATCATATTTAGCCATGCTATTTTTTCCTTAATGCATTAATCATTGATTTAACCATCACGAGGAATATAAATAGTCCTAAAGTAATTATTATTACTAATGCGAATATTTCTAATGTTTTTAATATCATTGCTAAACCTCCTCTATATCTTTTGTTAAGTGATAAATAGCATAATTAGTCATGTGACCATATCTATTTTTACCTTGTATCATTTCAGTTTCTATGCCGAATCCTCTTTCTCGTAAAATATATATTATTCCTGAAAGTCTTGTAGCACCATATTTTTTAATAGCCTCATATGATGTAATTGTTTTATATTTTCTTAAGTGCTTAATTACATCACTGATTTGGCTTTTATTATTTGTTGCAAACATAATATTTTTCTCCATCGTTTCCATATGTTGCAATAATTCCATATCCTTGTTCTGAACATTCTTTTGACACTCTTTCTATATGTCTTTCTTCATCAGCATTTACTTTTTGTATTAATCCAACTAATACTATTGTTAAAACTATTGTAATTAATGAGTATACTACCCATGATTTTAATTTTCTTCTTTTCATTCTTTTTTTCCTCTTTTCTTAATTTTATATTTAACTTTTATGTTTTCCTGTTTTTCATAAAGTTCTATAAGTTTTTTTAAGAGGCTTTTTTCATCTATCATAAAAATCCTCCTTATTTTGTTTGCTTAGTTTGTCGACTAATTATTTTTTATTTCAAATAGATAATCAATTGTTGAATTTAACCATATGGCTATCTTTTTACATTCAATTAACTTAAAATCCCTAATTCCATTCATTTTGTTGCTAATTGTTGATTTGTTTAGATTTAATAATTTACACAAATCATTTTGAGTTAATCCATTTCTTGTTAATTCTGCCTCAAGATTCTTATACATTCTTTCAATAAATCCTCCTTTCACGATACGATACTCCGTATCTTTAATTTGATTATATTACGAGGTTTCGTATTTTGTCAACACCTTTTTGTAAAAATAATATGTTTTTTCGTATTTTGTGTTTACAAGTGTATAGTCGAGGTGTATAATCGTATTATATATATAGGAGGTGCATTATGAATTTTAATGATAAAGTTGACAAATATATGAAAGAACATGACATCAAAGATTTAAAAAGATTAGCCACTTTATCTGATATACCCTATACTACTTTGAGAGATTTTTACAATAAAAAAAGTGCCGATAATTCTAGATTATCGACAATTAGGAAGTTATCAGAGTATATGAAATGTTCACTAGATTACCTCGCCTTTGATGAAAATATGGTATTTGATAATGCTGAGATTCTTTCAACTCCTAGCGAAATTGTTTCAATACCTATTTATGGAACGATTAAAGCAGGTATTCCACTTGAAAGTCAAACTGATATAATTGAATACATGGATATACCAAAAGACTGGACTAAAGGAAATAAAAAGTTATTTGGATTGAGAATTAGTGGTGATAGCATGTATCCTAAATATCAAGATGGAGAAAAAGTAATCTTTGAACAAACTAATGATTTAGAATCATATAAAAATAAAGATTGTGCAGTAATGGTTAATCATACTGAATCAACTTTTAAAAAAGTTATAATAAAAGAAAGTGGTATGTTATTACAACCTTATAATAGTAATTATGATATTATGACTTTTACAAATGAAGAAATAAATAATTTACCAATAACAATTCTAGGTGTTGCTAGAAAAAAAGTAAGTGACATTGAATAAAATAATATAATTTATAGCACAAAAAAAGACTTACTGCAGGAACAGTAAGCCAATTTGAAAAATCACAATTAGTCGACAAACTAAAAAAACAAAATAAGGTTATAATGTTTTTGGATTTTTCTATTACATTATAACAAATTTTCACTAAAAAGAAAAGAGGTTATAATAAAATGAATAAAATAATTAGAGTCGCAATTTACATTAGAGTATCTACTGATGAACAAGCAAAACATGGGTATTCTATTGATAGTCAAACTCAAAGATTAAAATCATATGCAAAGGAAAAAGGATATAAAATATATAAAATATATGCCGATGAGGGAAAGTCTGCTCGAAGTAATATTTCGGCTAGAAAAGAACTATTAAATTTACTTAATGATGTTAGACAACATAAAGTTGATAGAATAATATTTTGGAGATTAGATAGATGGTTTAGAAATATTCAAGATTATTATAAAGTTCAAGAAATATTGGATAAAAATAATGTAGATTGGGAATGTACGGATGAAGAATATAATACTACTACATCAAATGGAAGATTATATCTTAATATTAAATTATCTATTGCCCAAAACGAATCTGACCAAACAGGAGATAGAATTAGATTCAATTTTGAAAACATGATTAAAAATAAAAAAGCAATTATTGGAACAAGGAATTGTCCAATAGGATATAAGGTTGAGGGAACACCAAAAGATAAACATATAGTTAAGAATCCTGATGATGAAGATTTTATTAATGACTTGTTTTCAAAATATATTGATACAATGAGTATAAATGCTACTACAAAGTTTTTATCAGAAAAATATCCTAATTATCATTTTGTTTATAGAAGTATAAGGAATATATTAACTAATCCCCTCTTCTATGGTTGCTACAGAGATGTAGAAAATTATTGTGAACCATATTTAACAAAAAAAGAGTGGGATAATATTCAAAACATATTAAAAACTAAAAATCAAAAATGTAAAACAGGCAAAGTAAGAGATTATATTTTTACTGGTTTATTAACTTGCCCTGAATGTGGTCGAAGATTAGGTGCTAATGGAAGTGTAAGAACAAGACCAAATGGTGAAACTTATACTAGGGCTAATTATAGATGCCCAAAACACTGGACTGATGGGCAGTGTTCAAATAAAAGAGTATTACAAGAAAATTTAATAGAGGAATGGTTATTAAATAACTATAAGCAATTATTACAGGAATATATATATCAAGTTGATGAAATTAAAGAACAAATTGAAAAGAAAGACAATTCAAAAAAAATTAAAAATTTAGAGGAGAAAGTTAGTAGATTAAATGAATTATATATAGATGGATTAATTGATAGAAAGAAATATGATGAGGATAGATTAAGATATACTAATGAAATTAATAATTTAAAACAAACAATTGAAGATGTATCAAATGTGGATATTGAAAATATAAAAAATATTATTAATGACTCTACCCCATTAGAAATATATAAAGAATTATCTATTGCTAATAAAAGGGCTTTTTGGAATAGTTTTATTGATAGAATAGTATTTTGTGGAAATAGAGATTATGATTTCATAGTCTATTTAAAATAAATGCTGGGCTTACTAACATACTATCTCCTTTCGGCAAGTGTGATTTAGTAAGCCAAAAAAAAGAAGTCAGATATTACTCTGACTTTTGTTATATATTATAATTTTTGTTAAATTTTTCAAATAAAAAAATATTATCTTACTCTTATTTTTTGACCTGCATATATCAAATTAGGATTTTTAATATTATTCCAAGCAACTAACTGATTAACTGATGTTCCATATCTTTTTGCTATCATAGTTAAATTATCACCTTTTTGAACTACATAGTATTCTGCACCACTTGGTTTTCCACTTAACTTTTGATTAACTATGGATTGTATAGCATTATAATCATAACCAGCCTGTGTTAATCTATTATATCTATCATCACCATTTCCCCACATACCTGCGATTACTTCATTGGCAATTTCTTCATTTGATTTTTTGCTAGGTGTTGGTTGTGGTGTTGGACTAGGTGGATTAGGATTTTTAGAATAACCATTAAATCCACCATTTTTTATTACACTTGGGAAATCTACATAACAATAATCTTGGTCACAAGTCACACCTGCTATTTTATTTGTTCTGATATAGTTAGTTTCTCCTCCAAATTGCCACATTGGAAATCCACTTGGTTCTGAACTTGACCATTGTGCTAACCAACAAGTAAATCTTTTAGCAAGTGATGAACCATTACAATAATTATTATACCAATTTCTATTCATATAGAATCCAGCATAATACCCTGCTCTTTCAAGAGTAGTTAATGCACTTGTTATAATAGCATCTACTTTTGCTTTACCTAAATTTTGTAAAAGACTATCTTCTACATCAATATATATAGGATATTCAAATTGTTTACCTCTTAGCACATTATCAATTAATATTTGAGCCTCTTCACTTGCTTGAGCCTCATTTACTGCTCTAGTCAACCAATATACACCTACACCTAGACCATTTGCTTTTGCTCTTTGATATAATGTTTCAAATGCAGTGTCTTTTTGATTTCCATAAGCACCTCTAATTATTGTGAAGTTTACACCCTCTGCTTTTGCTTGAGTTAAGTTTATATCTCTTTGCCATACTGATATATCTATTCCGAATAATTTCATCTTATTCACCTACCTTATTTCTAATTATTTTTTCTAAATTATGAATTATATCATAAGTTCCACCAGCAATAAGTCCACTTAATGCTATTGCAGAATTAAAATCTTTAGTTATAATCCATTCAACTATTGCAACTATTGTTCCAACTAATAAATTTTGTATTGGTATCAAATTATTTTTAATCTTCGGAATTTTTTTTGATACTTCACCCAATATTAAAGTCACAATAATTGTTATTAAACTAATTAATTCTTCTAAATTCATCTTATTCACCATCCTTTCTACTTGGCAATTCAAATGTATTATTAACTAAAATTTCAATACCATGATTTCCACCTAATGCTTTATATTGTTTAAATAAATCTTCTAAACAATATCTTGCATATTCAGGCAAATAGCCTTTATTTTGATAACTTTCACATTTAGATACTATTTGACTGCGAATTATAGATAATATTGCAAGTTTTACTGCTTTATTATCTTTATATATTTTTACAATCATAGTGCTGATTCCAGTTAAAATAATTGGTATTGCCCATTTAAAAATTGTCATCAATATCTCTTGTTCCATAGTTTCCCCTTTCTTTAAAATTAAAAGAAGAACATATTTCAGTTCTTCTTATTGTATTTTTACATATTTTATTGTGAAAACAAATTTCTGATTGTTATTATAATGACTACCAAATGTTAATTGAATTTCTTTATTATTAGTACCAAAACGATAATTATTTGCATAATCACCACCACCAGAATATGGTATATTCCATGCCCAATCATAATTACTAATACAAAAGCCATAACCATGTATTATCATATCTAAATCAGGCATTGTATCTAATACTTTAGTGCCAACACTACAATTTCCTGTATATGATTTTTTATAAATAGTTCTACCATCAACCCATTTTTCATTAGTTGCTATTTCATTTGTTGAATATAAAAAATCTTTTTCAATATTATCAATTTCAGTTTTATTTTCAGTAATTTGTTCTTGTAATTCTTTTGTTAATTTTTCATTTATCATATTAATCTAGTTAATACTAGAAATTAGAATGTGTTATGAAAATAATCCTGTTTTAAATCCTATTGCATATATTGGTTTTAATGCTTTATCATCATAATTTAAAGATGTACTACCACCAGACTGCCTATATTTAAAACATCTTGAAATATTAAAAGTTGTATCATTTACTCTTTGCATATATCTAAAAATATTAAAGAGTTGTGTTCCAGCACTTCCAACTGCATTATTAAAATTCATATAATTTTGTCCTTTAAAATATAAAAAACATCCAGCAGGTGATGTAAAAGCATTATCATCAGAACATACCCAAATAATAAAATCATAATCATCACTTTTTAAATTAATGGTTTCACTATCTCCTGATGATGGGAAATTACTTGTAGGATTAGGATTAGTCCATAATAATTTTGCTTTCATTCCATTTATTTCAGTTTTATTTTCATTTATTAAATCTAATATATCTTTATTTAATTTTTCATTAATCATAATAACGATACATATTAGTATCTATGTGATGTTTAATTAGTTGTTTTTTGTATATTCTAATATCATTGTTATTGCTCTATTATTCCACCAAGTATCACTGTGTGATTCTTGGAAATATTTAGTACTAGGATTATAATATAAACTAACTGGGCTTGAACCTAAATATATTAAATTTCCTGCTAGAATAGAATGATAACAAGATATTAAAGTGTCAATATATGGAGTTTGAACCAAATTAGTAGCCGAATTAGTTACTGTAGTAGTATTAACTGTTAAAATTCTTCTATATATTGGTTTATTGTTATAAATTCCGTTTGTTTTTATTTCTGCTGTCGAATATATTTCTGCATCTTTCATACTTTGTATTTCAGATGTATTATTTCCAACTTGTTCACTTAATTCCTTAATTAATAATTCATTAAGCATAAACATCACTGGCAACTGATACTAAATAGTACCAATCACCCCACATTCTAATAAAGGAGATTCTAGTAAATAACTTGAACCTCCAATCTTCGATTTTTGTTGATTTTGTATATATATTACTTAATATTTTTTTCATAATAATTTTCCTTTCTAACTATTATTTATTATTGGTACTAAATCCCATTTTGAAGAATCCCATGTACCAGTTGTATTATTAGATTTACAACCATATATTTTATGTTCATGTATTGTTAAATCATTTTTACTATATATATGATTTGAATCATAAGTATCAGTGTATAAACCTAATGATAATCTAATGTCATTTATTTCATTTTGTAAATGACCTGCTTGGCTAGTATCTAGTTGTTCTTCTAGATTAGCAAACCATTCAGTAAACCAAGCCTCATATTGAGCAAATATCTCCGATGTATCTAATTCTAATACTGCTTGAGTGACATTACCACAATCAGCACCAAATCTAGTATCAGTAATATCCTCAGTAGTTATTCTTGTTGAACCTGCTGATACTAATATATTTGCTAATCTCAAATCATATATAGTACCAGTTCTAGTGATACTAGGCTGTGATGGTGTTGTTGCATATTGACCCTCTAGTATTTGAGTTGTTATTTGTCTATTAGTTAAATCTAATCTGACAATAACTGAGTCGATTCTATCTAATTCACTATCTGCCTCATTAATATCTAATGTAAGCGATTCAGTATTTTCATAACTATAACCATTTATATTAGCATTACCAGTTGCTACACTAATAGTCATATTATCATTTGAACTAACTGCCAAACTATTATTAAATACACCATTAGTAAAGAATTTAGATAAGAATCTTGCAACATCTGATGCATCATAGACTCTATCATTATTTACTGAATTAAAAAACCCATATTTTTGAGCCATTTTATTTTCCTCCTATTCATCATCCCATGCACTTGATAATGGACTACCAAATGTAGGATATATTGTTTTTTTACCATCTTCTATGGTTTCTTCTACTGCTATTATTCTATATGTGGTGTAAACACCCCATTTTTCTTTTTTAATATTAACTATATCCCCTAAATTCCATTTTGTTTTATAATCTTGCTGAACTAATGCAGTCACTTCTAATTGAAATGTTCCATCAGATAGTTTCCCCTCGCCAACTGATTTTAATTTTTCACGATATGCACTATCTGACAAATCTTTATTACTCAATGACTTTTGGTCACTAAATACTTCATATCTATCAAATCCAGTTGCTCCATCATTTACTTCAACAAGTACTCTATTATTATCTTCACCTGTTCCACCAACTAAAACATAACTTGCTTTAGTTTTTTTACTCATTACAAGTTTACCTTGCTCTATATTAAAATTATCATCACTAAATGAATATTCTTCATTTTCGTTTTGTTCCGATGACCTATCTACACCTTTCCAAACCTCAAACATATAAACTTTTGAATCAACATTAGGAACAACTCTTATTCCAATATTAGAATATTCTGCAAGTTTACATAAATAATCATAAACATTTTTATAAGTGACTTGGAACTCAATATGAGGTGATGACATAGTGACAATTTCAGTTTCCCATTGTGAAGTTAATGGTGTCATAGCATTTACTAAAGTATTCATACCCTCTATGGTATTTCCAATAAAATTAATTTTATTTTTAACAATTCTTCTTGATAATAAAGCACTTAAAAAGCGACCACTGATAGTCACCTCTTCATTTGTTCCATTATCGCTATATTCTATTGTTTCAATAATTCCTGCCTCAGTATAATTATTTCTCATAACTATTACATCAGTTGCAATAAATTGTTTCATATAATCATTTACTGGCAAAACTATTTCAAATTCCCCTGCCTCAAAGTATTTTCTTAACCACCTTAATGAAATAAAATAATCAACTATACCTAGCATATTTAATTCCTTATCAAAAAAGAATAAAGATGAATCGGCATCTCCATCTGCAGATAATTCTCTTGATACATCAAAATATCTTAAAGGTATTGTATGAGTAGTAGAATAATAATTACTTGTCATAACAAATCTATCATTATGAACACATAATCCATAAATTACACCTGAATGATTATTTGATATATCTTGCCAGTTAATGCCATCTATACTTTGCAGTATAGCACCATTATATCCACAGGCAATATACATACCATTTGCATATCTTGACCTCATTAATAATGAAGTAGATTGAGAATTTTGGATAGTCCAATTTACACCATCAAAAGATGTTAATATTCTTCCTTTATCTCCTGTAATAACAAATTGTCCTTTTCCAAAATTAATACCATATAAATATTCACTTACACCTGATTTTTGCTTTTTCCAAGATGATAGATTAGTTGATGTATATATTATTCCATTTCTTCCACAGGCAACATATAAACCTTTTGCATATGTCATATCTCTTAAAAATTGATTTACTTCACTCGTTTCATATATTCTTCTATTAATATTAATACAATTAGTAGTTTCATATATATTAAATTTAGAAAATTTATGATTCGGGTCATCTATATAATGACCTGTTGTACAAAAACCAAAAACAAATCTATTATTAATAAATTCTACATAATCTAATGAATATGGTGTTCTAAGTCCTGTATCTATGGTTTTATAGTTCCAGTGTACACCATCGGTTGAATAACATATATATGTTGGCAAATAATCATGAGGATGATTTGTTCCACCAACTATCACGAATATTCCATTTCCATATGCTATATGCATTGGAACAATTTTATTATCATCTAATATATATTCAGTCCAATTTTCTAAATCTTCTGAAACGCATACTTTTGCAGGTGATGAGGATAACATATAGTATTTATCATCAACTACTATAATATCTTTACCATTTCCATAGACTCTAGAATCTTTACCAATTACTTTCATCTAATCACCATCCTTAAACTGCCTCATAATAGTTATAATAACTAATAGAACAATCTAAATTTGATAAGCCACTATCAGCATTTGTCACATATTTATTTACACCATTTGGTGCTTGTAAGAATTTAGTACCAAATACTAATGCATTAGTTATGTTTGTTTCGACACCATTTGAATCAATATGAGTAATACTTTTTTCATTATTATATGTTGTGACTACTATTTGTTCTCCTAATTCCAATGTGTAATTTAATCTCATAATTTCATTTGTCTTGGTATTCTTTAATGATGGATTTATTACTTCGCCATTTGCAGTAAATGTAATAGTTAATCCATATGGAATATGTGAATTATTTTCTATTTCTATAGCAGTCATACTATTTTTACGACCAAACTCAATACCTGTTCCATCAGGTATTTCTAATGGAAATTTGAATAACTTATCCCAATTTTGAAGAGTTGCTATTGTTTCTTCTGAATCCATAAAATATGGGCTAGGACATAATAAATTAATTGTTGCATAAACAAAATTTGCTTTTCTTACCAAATTAACATTTTCAACATAATAATTTATTTTTCTTTCAATATCTCCCTCATAATAAAAAAGAGTTCCGTGGTCTTTTAATGGAAATATATTATATAATTGTTGCTTTCTTGTAATTAAATCAGCACCATCTTTAAATGCTATAACTAAATTAATGTTTCTTTGATTAACTGATGTTCCTATGTACGATACACCTACACCAAATGCACTTTTTATTGTGGCTACATTTCCATCATAACTATGTATTCCTGAATAAGAATTAAGGTAGAAAGGAAAAGAATAACCAAATTCTAATTTATAACCATAACTATTTCTACAAATAATTTTTTTAGTTTTTGAAAAATAAGCCATTATCTAATCCCTCCATACTTTAATTTATATAATTCATATTCTTGTCTTAATAATCTAACATTCTCTGATGGAGATGTGTATTTAGAATTATTATTAATAATAGCAGTAAATCCATCTTTACCATCATTACCACTAGCATTATCTTGATTTTGTCTATCTAGTAATAAACTATTAGCATTAGGATTAACCATAGGATTAAGTGAGTTTTGAACACCATAATTAAGTGTTTTCATTGCTTTAGTAGTATTTCCTACTAAATCACTAAAAGATAGTTTATTTGCCATATTTTGAGCCATTTTATCAGTTGCATTTTCTAATAGATAACTAGATTTATTTATTCCTTTAACCATTCCCTTAATCATATCAGGCATCCAAGTTTCATAATCACGAAGTGGTCCAATATCAGGTCTTGAGAAATGTAAGAAACTTTTTATCTTATCTGCAACACCTTTTACTGCATCTTTTACTTTCCCTATCATTTTTTTGATACCATCAATAAATCCTTGTATCATATCTTTACCCCACTCTAGGGCTTTTGAACCAAGATTACCAATAGTATTTTTTATACTATCTACTATTTTTCCCATCCATTCTCCAATTTTGCCAAAATATGTCATTATACCCTCACCTAATGATAAAAGTATTCTGCCACCAGCCTCTACTATTTTTGGCAAACTATTTATTACTGCCTCCACAATTTTTATAATTAATGTAGGAATAGTTTCCATTAATTTTTCAATAGTGTCAGGGTCAGTCAATCCCTCAATTAATCCGATGATTAGTTGGATTCCAGCATCTATAATTAAATCAAGATTGTCGACTAAAACTTCTACTATTTTTAATACACACTCAATTATTTGAGGAATCAAAGTTGGTAGGCTCTCGGCGATGCCTTTGGCAAGGGCGATGATTAACTGTAAGCCTAATTCGATGATTTTTGGGAGGTTAGTAGTAAAAAATTCTACTATCTTATTTACAAGTAATGTTAGTGTTTTTTGAAGTCCACTTAGGTCTTGAGTGACCATATTTAACAAACTATCTATCATATTGCTGACTGCATCCAAAAGTTGTGGAACAAGGTCGACCAATATTTTTGCCACCTTAGGCAATAATTTTTCAACTAGAGTCACAATTCCACTTAGTATATTTGGAGCAAGTTTAACAATAGCATCACTTACATTACTTAAAACATTAGTAATTGAATCTGCTAAATCTTCAGCACTACCACTACCATTTAAGAAATTATCAAATGATGCTTTCATTGAATTAATTGAACCACTTATTGTCTTTTCTGCCTCTTCTGCAGTAGTACCAGTGACACCTAAATTTTCTTGTATTGCATGGATGGCATTGTATACATCACTTAAATTGGATATATCATAATGTACACCAGTAAGTTTTTCAGCATCAGATAATAATCGTTGCATTTCAGTTTTCGTACCACCATAACCTAATTTTAAATTCCTTGTATTCACATAAGGTCGTTAATCTTATGCCGTTCTCTTATGAACTGCTATATATTTCTATATAGAGTAGACTATATCTTCATCTCTTTTGAGAGCCTCGCACTTCCACTCACTTGAGTGTACTCTACTCACTTCCAATATATAAAATATTGTGTTTTCGATAGTCGTTGAACCTTTCTATTTCTAGACTTGGATGCTGATTATCTTCAACATTACTTGTTAAGACTTCCCAGCAATTCACGAGGTTTTAGTTGAACTATTTTTAGTTAATCCAACATAGTATAGTTTTGTTTTGCAAAACCTTGATATGCAGTTTGTATTGATGACATATCAGTACCAAACTTATTAGCATTATCTGACATATCTCTGAATGCCATATCAGCGACATCGGCTGCCTTTGAAGTATCTCCACCTAATGATTGTAAAAGCGATGCACTAAATGATGTGACACCAGCCATATATTCATTAGCACTAACACCTGCAGTCTTGTAAGCATTTTTGGCATTTTGAACTACTTTATCAGCACTATCTTTAAATAATGTTTCAACACCACCTAGATTTTGTTCTAGGTCTGCATATGACTTAACTCCTGCACCAACTACACCTGCCAATGCACCTGTAATTCCTACAGTCACTGTGGCTAGTTTTTTACTCACATTTAAAGCAACATCACCAACTTTAGATAGTCCATCTTTTACTTTAGAAAAATCTATACTAGATTGACTTTTTAATTCTTTATTCATACTTTTTAGTGCAGATTCACCTTTTGCTATTTCTACACTTAAGGCTCTATATTTTTCTTTTTGTTCATCAGTTAAAGATGAATAACTTCCCATTTGTTTTTGAGCCTCTTTAAGAGTATTTAATCTATCAGTTGTTGCCTTTATATTATTTTTTAAAACATCTTGTTTTTGAGATAATATTTCAGTATTTTTGGGGTCAAGTTTTAATGCTTGATTAAGTTGTCTTAATTCAGTATTTGTAGAATATACAACCTTATTAACATTTTTTAAGGCATCTTCTAATTTTGATGTATTACCACCAATATCAATAGTTATACCTTTTATATTAGCCATAGTTTCACCTCCTTATAAATACTAAAAAAACTACTCTTTAGAGTAGCAATGAGTAGTCTTTTTACTACTCATAAGAGTAGTGTTTAATTATGCTGATACTACTGGTTCATAAACTTCTTCAAAGAAACCATCATATGCAGTTGCATTTTCAGTTGTTCTTTCTAAGAATGTTCTAACTTTATTATCAGTAATTCTTGGTGTAGCAGTAATATTTAATGTATCAGTGCTAGGTTCTTTAGATGTCTCAATTGTTTGTCCAGCAGTTGATGGTCTTTGAGCAGATACATTATAGTACCAATATCTACGATTAGTCTTATCACCATCAATTTGGAATCCTAATGCAAAGTCCTTAATTGTATCGTTAGTACTTTCAGTCATTGCACCATTTGAGTCAGTACTTTCTCCTAATATTTTAGTTCTAAATTCATCAGAAATTAATGCTATTTCTAATGAACCACTATAACCTTGATTAGCAAACTCACTAAAATATTTAGTATTATCACCAAAGAAGTCTGCACTTTCACCCTCAGGGTCAAGTGTTAAATTAACTGCTCCTGGTATTGCAAATGGTGTATCATAAGTGATTGATGAACCATTTACTGCAGTAATTGGTGCTATATGTACATTACATAATCCAAATTTAACTTTATTCTTCATTTTATCCTCCTATATTTCATAAAAATTATGATAAATTTTTTCATCTTCATCCCATACTTCATCTAATTTGTCATATGGAATGCTATTTATATTTAATAATTCCTCAATAGTTTTTTCTAATGCAATATCTTTCTTTTCAGTCACAAGTTCTATTTCAAACTCGTAAGGTCTATAATAAGTTTTGCCATCTGCTTTAAATGTTTCAGGAGCAGTTTCTCTATAAGCCACAAAAGGTGGTACTACATTTAAACTTACATCAAAGCAATTGTATGCAACTGGTATATTCAAAGTTTTCAATAAATCATAAATATCTTTATGTTCCATTAATTACCCTTTCTAATGCCATTTTCGACATTTTTTAAATATTCAGATATACATTGTTCTTCTACTGGTTTTATATGAACTATTGGTTTTGTATATCCACCATTTCTTTTTAAATGAGGCTTTTCAAGTAAATGTGTAAGTTGATAATCAGTTGCATTATGTATAATACAATGAACTTCACCTCTACGATTTTCTTTTTTTACTCTCCAACCTCTAGCATATTTTCCTCGATTTGCAGTTGCTTTTTTATTTTTTGGTGATGTTGCTTTTAAAGTTTTAACACCCTCATTTGCTATTTTCTCTGCCTCTTCTTGAATTAATGACTGAATATCATCACCATAACCAGCAAGTATTTCATTTATATCTAATATCGAACTTTTAGCCATTTACACCAATTCTTTTAGTACATACTAAAACAATATCAAATTTATTTTTAGGGTCTATTGTCCTAATTATTTGAAATCTTTCATTGTTCCACTCTAATTCAGTTTCTCCATTATAGTTAAGTCTTTTAATAATAAACTCACAATTTGGATTAAGTCCAACTTCTAGAGCATTATAGTATTCTCCTGTTTTAACACTTTGTTTTTTGGCATAACATTTATTTCTAGTTTCAGAGGACTTGATAACATTACCTATCTCATCCTCTGTTTTAACTAGATTTATCAAATAAATAATCTCATTATATTCCATTGTTTTCCTCTTCTGATTCATCTTTCAATAAACCATCTACGATATATTCTGAGGTATGTCTTAATACATCTTTTTGTAATGCATAACTATTTGCATACAATTCAGCATTAGAAACATCAATAAAACTTAGAACATAAGTGATTATTGCAGTTTGTATTAAACTATTAGGATTATCAATTAAAGTACCGACTATGCCGATACTTTTAAGGTCTAATTTTGCTGATTCAATCCAAATATTTATGGTGTCATCAAAATCAGAATGATTTATACCTTGTATTTTTTTAATATCTTCTAGCATAGTCAACTTCCTTTCTTACTTAATTATGCACTAACATTTAAAACTTGGAATGCAGTTGCATCAGCAAGTTTACCATCATAGATAGCAACACCTGAATAAGAGTAAGTATTATTACCGATATTATATTGAGTATGAATATTAATATCTTCTGCTAAATTACCAACGAATTTTTTAGCATTTCCGAATGATACTTTATTAGCCTTATCACTTATAGATACTTCATATCCTAAAATGAAATATTTACCATTTTCACGAGTCACTAATTCATTTTTAGATATATCTTGTAATGCTAAGATATTGTTATAGAATAATGATTTATTAACATACCATTTAGCACCATTTTCATATCCTGCAGGTAGTCCTGCTACTAAACTTCTTAATCCACTAGCATCTAATGAACCATTTACTGGAGTTCCAGTAGTTTCAATCTTATTTAAGATTTTACTTTCAATAGCATTAGCAATTGAATCAGATAACATATCAGTTAACCATTCTTCAAATGCATCAATAGACATTGTTTTAACAGTATCACTGATAGTCACTAATTTAACTATTTCAGTACCTGCTAAATCAACTTTTAATAAAGGTACTTCTGATTCAGTAATAGATGCACCCTCTACATGGTCAGCACCATCAGTTCTAGTACCCTCTACATAGAATGATACATTTCCTTTTACATTTAATAATGTAATTTCATCTAACATAGGTGCTTTTTTTACTACTTTCTCAAATATTGTATTTTGAGTTTCAGTTGGGATAGCACCATCTTCTGCAACTAGAATATCTCTTTCTTCTTCGTTTAATTCTTTTCCCATTAACTTAGATAAGTATATATCTCTATACTCTTTTTTCTTTTCCATTTTTCTTTCCTCCATTTTAATTTCTTTTACTGCAGATTTTTCTTCTTTCATTTCTTCTGCAACTTCTTCATTTTTTTCTTGTTCCTCGATTTGAGTTTCTTCTTCGTTTAAAGCATCAACTTCTTTTTCAAGTTCTTCTACTTGTTCAGTTGTTTCTGCTTTATCTACTTCTTCACGAATTTCCACTTTACGAGCCTCAATTTCTTCTTTTCTTGTCATAATTGACCTCCTATTCTTTTAGTACTCTTTAGGGCGATACAATTCCCATTATGGCTCTCCAGCCTTTATTAAAACGACTTAGTTAGTTTTGACCAACAAAAAAGAGAACTCTCCAGTTCTCTTTTTCTTCATCGTATTAACCTAATTTAGCAATTAGTTTTGTTTTAGCCTCTTCTAAGGCTTTCTTTTCTTCATATTCTTTTCTTAGTTCTTTTCTTTTCTCTAAGAAATCATCATTTTTACTTGCAACACTTACATCAGTTGCATTATAAAATGGTTGGTCTACAACTGATACATCAAATAATTTACCAATTTTAGTTATTGTTCTAGTATCAGTTTCATAGTCATATTCATCTTCTTCTACTGTGAATGCAAACGATTGCTTATCTATTAAACCACTCTTTATAGCATTAAATATATTTTTATGTTCAGTAATATCATCTTGTAATATTGCATCTATTTTTAAACCTTTTTTATCTTTTTCTAATTTTAAACTACCATTTCTAGTTCTTGCTAGTACCATAAATGAATCATTATGATTATATCTTAAAACCACATCTGACATATCAGCATTATCTAATGCTCTATCACTAATAATTTCAGTATATCCATAAGTTTCGGGGCTATTAAATACTACTGCATATCCTTTAATTTCCATTTTTTCTTCTTCATTAGTTTCTGCTCTAAATTGGATATCTAATTTTCTTATTTCTTTTTCTTTCATATATTTCACTTCCTCCCATAATAAAAACACTCTTTTGAGTGTTTATTCATCTTCTTCGACTCCATCGATATATTCAAAGTCATCGCACAATTCAATTCCATAATCATAAATATCATCGGTATCAGTAATATTATTATCAACTATATAATCATACATTTTTTGCATATCTTCTTCAGTATCAAGTAAACCCATAATGCCTGAAATATCATTATTTTCGTAATCGAAAGTATATTCTTTCAATTTTTTTCTTAATTTTTCTTCTATTTCGCTCATTTTTTATACTTTCTCCTCCCTATAACATTAAAGTTATCATAACTATTATACTTAAAAATATATTCTTTGTCGCCAATTATTTGTGAATTTTTTCCTTTTTTCCATTTATCAGGATTAGAATTTATTAAATGTGCTAATCTACCATATTCTTTTTTAGATAATTTCTTTTTCCCTCCACCTGTAGTAAACTTGCCATGTTTATCGTGATTTGGATTAGATTTAGTTTCTTTATTTTTTTTATTTTCTTCTTTTTCTTCATTATTCTGATTATTTTGATTATCATTACCTGTTTGATAATCATTCGCTATATCGCTATCAATATGATTTAAGTCTTGCATAATTTTGTCACCATCTTCTCTAGGTGCAAGATTAAATACTTCTCTTAATTCATTGATAGTCATTATATTGTTGGCATATCTTAACAAACTAATTTTTGTATTATTAGATACATATTGTAATCTATTACTTTCAAATACTATTTCATTTCCAAAATATTTTTCAGTTGGTGTAAAAATTTTATTAGTAAACTCTAAACTCATTTGTAATCCAATTGGTTCTAGTACTGATTCATAGAATGCATTCCACTCATCTTCATTATATTTAGATTGAACGATTGCCTCGTTCACACCAAAATAAGAGAGTATTTTACTATCAATACTCTTTATTTGACTATCACTAGCAGTAGTAGGTTCGATTTTAACAGGTGTAAAATCTGATGTTGCATCTAAACCACCAATACCACTTTTATCTCCATTATTTATAAAATCTTTTACAAATTGGTCTCGCATTCTTTTAACATCATCTGGTTTTAACATAGCCTTAGTAGATTTTATAATACCTTTTATTGATTGTGTTGTTTTTATTGCATTTATAATTCCCTCATCAAGCACATGTTTCATTGATAAAGTTTTAATTATTGGTATTGTAGAACCACCAATAATTCCATTATCACTTATAAATCTTGTTAAATGAATACAACTATCATATGGTACAAATCTTTCTTTAGAACGACCAAATTTAAATTTAATCCATATCTTATTTTGGTATTCATATAATTTTCCCTCGCTAAAGTCTAATGGATATAAACCTGTTATTTTTAAATCTTTATCTCTTTGCATATATATAAAACTATCATTATATAATTCCAAGTTGGATATTACTTGATAATAAAATTGATATGCATTTTGTAATTCATTTGGTTGTTTGGCTAATATTTTATATAAATTACCAGTTAAATTTTCAAATTTATTCGCAAAATTTCTTATATGTTTAGGATGCATTTTAGCACCATTTCTTGCAATAGCATCTACACATGCTCTAATATCAGTATCATTTTTGAAATCACCATTATACTTTGTAAATACTGCTTTATCTCCATTCAATAATGTGAACTCAGTCGCATTTTGTGGATTCTTACTATTATCATCGCTACCAAATAACCTACTGAACAAACTTCTTCTAGCCATTATTTAACCTCCTCACTAACATAGTCTAAATATTCTTGTTGTTTATTTACATATATGACATATGCATCCATTAAACTTGATGCACCATCAATTCTTTGTCTTGATTTTTCTTTTGATAACATAATATTTTCATTATCATCAACTTTTACAACCACATTTGATAAATTCCATTTTAATATTGGATTATTATTATAATTAATTTTTTTATCCATCAAATCGGCTTTCATTTGCTTAAGTGGTGCTGATTCAGTTTTATAACCTTGTCTTACCTCTATCATGTCAAAGCCCTCACTCTTCATTTCATCACACCAAAATTGTGCATTCCAACTATCATATCCTACCCATAGTGGTCTTAAATCATTTTCTTGTACTTGCTCTATAAACCACTTTGTAATATCGTGATAGTCTATTTTTGAATCACCACTTAATCTTAACCATCCAGCCTTTAACCATTTATCATATGGAATTTTATCTTCTAAAACTTTTTTTTCTAATAAATTGGTTGGAATCCAATACATTTGCTTAACTCTGACTTTTCCTTTTACTACACCAAGTATACTTGCACAGGTCAAGTCAGTAGTACTAGACAAGTCACATCCACCGATACAATAAGAATCTTTCCAATCTGAATATATTTCTTCATTATTCAAATCATCAAATGTTAACCAAGCATTAACACTATTTTGTCTTACATTAAAATCTTTGCATAATAAATTAACTAATTCTATTGGATTTACCTTTGCTCTTTGTACCTTTTCTCTTAATGCTTTAACTGATTTAATCTTTCCTAATGATGGATTTGGTTTATACCATGACTCTTCATTTACCCATTCTTTTTCATCATCTAATTCATAGATAACTGGTAGTAATACTTCATCAGGAATAGTTCCATCTATTACTTGCGAGGCATATTCATATTCAATATCGAATACATTTTGTCTGATTGTTCCCATTGTACTTGTTTCAAGCAAAATAGGTTGTTGCCTTGCACTCATCGAATCATACATAACATCCAATAAATTTTTATCTTTCCATGCATGTACTTCATCTGCAATTACCAAATGACTATTTAATCCATCTAACGAATTACTATCACTTGCTAATGCTCTAAATGTAGAATCAGTCGCATCATAATATATTCCTCCAATCAAACATCTAATCCTTTTAGCCAAGCAGGGCGATTTTTTAATCATTTTCTTTGATTCTTCCCATACAATCTTTGATTGGTCTCTTTTTGTAGCAACCGAATATATCTCTGCACCACCCTCACCATCTTTTGTTAACATAAAGTTAGCAATAGCAGAGTCTAATACCGATTTACCATTTTTTCTTGCAACAAATAATATTGCTTTTCTATATTTTCTAAAACCTGTATCTTTATCAACAAAGCCAAAAAGTGCTTGAACAAATGCTTTTTGAAATAATTCGAGTTTTAAAGGTTTTCCATTCCATTGACCTTTGGATTGCCTACAATATTTTTCTATAAAATGAATACACCTTAAACTCTTTTTTTCATCAAAAATATAAGTGTGTGTTTCAATTTCACCTGTTTCTTGATTAGTAAAAGACACCTTTTTTGGTGTCTTTATATCATCAACTAATCGTTTATATATTGTTCTTACTTTCTTACATACTTTATTAGGATTATCTTCAATCCACTTGTAATATTCCTCTATATATGTCATAGTTCATCATTGTCAAAATCATCATAATTATCTATTGAATCTTTTGGCAATAAGTCATTTATTTGTTTAACTGTGGATTGATAATTTTTAATCATAGAATTATATTGTGTTAGTGCTGGATTTGCCCTATCAATACTATACTTACCTTGCGACATTTCAGTCACTACACCATCATCAGAAATTTCTTTTTTTAATTTTGTTAAAGTTTTTCTCATAAACTCTAACTCTTTAATTAATGCTAATCCTAACATACCTTTTTCATTACTCATTTCATTAAAGGTATTTTTTAAAGATTTAAAATTAATTGACTTAATTTTCTCCATTTTTTCACCTCTTTCACAAAAGTAGGGGGGATATGCACGAATCTGCACATTTTTTGAAGGCTCTCTCCTCGGTTTCTCATTAAGACTTGATTTATCACCTCTAGGGGGGATATTAGTCTTTTTTTATTAGGTTTCCATCAGAATCAAACATATAATCTTTTCTTGTCACTTGGTCTTGATGATGTTCCAACTCATGACACTCTTTACATAATCCCTCTAGGTTATCTTCATTAAGTGTAATGTTATCATCATATACATTAATATTATTTAAGTACTCTTTATGATGAACTATTCCAGTTCTTCTTTTTTCTTTTGGAATCCACTCACTTAATCCATCAACATACACAGGCTTATGACATCTATTGCATAATAAATTTTGTTTTATCCAAATATTTTTTCTTGCAATTTTCCATGCTTTAGAATTATAGAAATCTTTTCTTATTCCATAACTCATTTTGTTTTCTTACTTCTTACTGCTTTTTCAGTTTTAGTTTCTAATTTAGTATTTTCTTTTTTTTCTTCTTTAATGACTTCTATTTGTCTAACTAATCCTAAAGATATTAATTCATCTGCTCTTTCTTTAGATACTACGAATTGTTCTCCTTTATTGATTTGTTTTTTTAATTGTAAGTCATTATATGTAGTTATACATTCTATTTTTACTTTCATTCTATATTCTCCTTTCTTTATCCAAATACTCTATCTATATCTTCTTGAGTTGCTTTTCTAGTTCCATCTGATGATTCTATACTAGATAATAGTATATTTAATAAACTAACAAATGACATTTCTTTCATATCATCAATAGTTATATTTAATCTTTTAGCGAGAGCCATTATTTCATATTCATCTATTGGTTCATCACTTTGCGAATTGTTGGGGATTTCCTTTATTTCCCCCTGATATGGGTGTCACTGCTAAATCAATAACTTCATCCACCCACTTTACATCATCAAATAATTTTTCTATTCCTTTTAAGAAATCTTCAAATGAGCCTACTTGTTTAACATCAGATTCTATTATCATTACATATGTTAT